>CAJWQR010000035.1 GCA_913045195.1 uncultured Legionellales bacterium
CGGTAATTTATCGCTCGGCAGAACAAATTATCAAGATCCGATCTGTTTAATGAATTTAGATATTCGTGCTGGTAGGGAAATTGAGAAACGACGTCAATTAGCAACAGAGTATTTTATTTTAGTAAATACACTTTTTAATATAGATAAAGAAAATCAGTATGTAACTTTTACAGAACACAAGGGTGAGGATTTTCATTTAATTGAAAAATACCTCAAAGGTTGGGTAGCAAATGATAAGCCGGTTCCTGATTAATCTTTTCTTAAAAAAATGATTGTGTAAAGAATATTTTTCATAAGTTAACCGCAGTCATTAAACAGAGAATGATTGTGTAGAGAATGTTTTTCATGCCACAAATTGTACCCCCCGCCGCTGTGTGCCCGAAATGAATAAAAATAAGACATGGCCAAATAACCTAAATAGTAATGATTATCATTTATAAATCAATGACTTAATACTTGACTAAATCACTTGGTTATGTGAATCTCCTCACACCTATTTTTTGGGAACCTTGAGGAATTGATAATGAAACTAACGACCAAAGGCCGATATGCGGTAAACGCCTTATTAGATCTGGCGCTTCATGACAATAAAAAACCAGTTCAGTTAGCTGATGTGGCAGAACGGCAGAATATTTCGCTCACCTACCTTGAGCAGTTATTTAGTAAATTAAAACGCCATGGATTGGTCTCCAGTTCGCGCGGTCCAGGCGGTGGTTATCGCCTTGCTTTGGAAACTGATGAGGTTTCAATTGCGAAGATAATTTATTCGGTTGACGAAACAATTGATATTACTCGTTGTCATGGAAAACAGAACTGCCAAAAAAATCAGCGCTGCTTAACGCATGACCTCTGGATGGAATTAAATATGCACGTCTCAAGTTTCTTAAATGGAATAACTTTATTCGATTTGATTCAAAGAAATAATGTCAAAGATGTTGCTCAAAAGCAAGATTTTGCTTTTGTTCAAATTCATAAACACTAGGTAATAAAAATGACTCGCCAAACCGAAATTACTCTTACTGATAATGCAAAACTACATATAGAGAAAGTCCTTGAAAAAGATCCCGATGGTCTGGGTTTGCGCCTAGCCGTTAAAACTACAGGATGTTCGGGCAATCAATATGTTATAGAGACAGCTAAATCAATTACTGATGAAGATAGAACTATGGAATCAAAAGGAATAAAAATAATTGTTGATGCAAATAGCTTACGTTATCTCGTAGGAACAGAACTTGATTTTATACGTGATGGATTAAACGCTAATTTTAAATTTAATAATCCAAATGTAGAAGAGTCATGCGGTTGTGGTGAAAGTTTCAGTTTAAAGAAAGAATTAGAGAATGAAATATAATGTCAACAAACACTGAAAATTTTGAAGATCTCGTTAAAAAAGAATACGAACATGGTTTCGTTACCGACATTGATGCGGATACAATTCCGCCCGGTCTTAGTGAAGAAATTATTGTCTTCATTTCTAAGAAAAAAGAGGAACCCTTATGGTTGCTTGAATGGAGATTAAAAGCATATCGTCAGTGGTTAAAGATGGAAGATCCAACTTGGGCAAAACTTGATATACAGCATATTGACTATCAATCCATCTCTTATTATTCAGCACCCAAGTCAAAAGAAGATGCGCCAAAAAGTCTTGATGAGATTGATCCAAAACTATTAGAGACTTATGAAAAATTAGGAATCCCATTGGATGAACAGAAAATGTTAGCTGGTGTCGCGGTTGATGCAGTGTTTGATAGTGTTTCTGTTGCAACAACATTTAAACAAAAATTGGCTGATGCGGGTGTAATCTTTTGTTCGTTCTCTGAGGCTGTTAAAGAACATCCTGATCTGGTGAAAAGTTATTTAGGTTCAGTTGTGCCCGCTGCTGATAATTTCTTTGCTGCACTGAATTCAGCAGTTTTCACAGATGGTTCCTTTTGTTATATCCCGAAAGGTGTACGTTGTCCGATGGAATTATCAACCTACTTCAGAATAAACGCTTCAAACACTGGGCAATTTGAACGTACGTTAATTATTGCCGATGAAGAAAGCCACGTGAGCTACCTAGAAGGGTGTACTGCGCCGATGAGGGATGAAAATCAATTACATGCGGCTGTTGTTGAATTAGTTGCTTTGAAAGATGCAGAAATCAAATACTCCACTGTACAAAACTGGTATCCGGGTGATGAAAATGGTGTTGGTGGTATATATAACTTTGTAACCAAACGTGGTGATTGCAGAGGTCATAATTCAAAAATTTCATGGACACAAGTTGAAACGGGTTCGGCGATTACCTGGAAATATCCAAGCTGCCTTTTAAAGGGCAACAACTCAATTGGTGAATTCTACTCCGTTGCCGTAACTAACAATTACCAACAAGCCGACACTGGAACCAAAATGATTCATATTGGAAATAATACAACTAGCACAATTATTTCAAAGGGTATTTCGGCAAGACATGCTCAAAATGTGTATCGAGGATTGGTCAAAATTAGTAAAAATGCTAATAACGCAAGAAATTATTCCCAATGTGACTCTTTATTGATGGGCGATCAGTGTGGTGCCCATACCTTCCCTTATATTGAGGCAAAAAACTCAACAGCGCAGGTTGAGCATGAAGCTACAACATCAAAAATAAGTGATGACCAATTGTTTTATTGTCTACAACGCGGTATTTCAGAAGAGGATGCAATTAATATGATTGTTAATGGTTTTTGCAAAGAAGTATTTAAGGAATTGCCGATGGAATTTGCTGTTGAAGCACAAAAATTATTAGGCGTCACCCTTGAGGGAGTCGTTGGTTAAAAAACATTACTTGGATAAAAAATAATAATGCTACATATAAAAGATTTATATACTGCCGTTGATAATAAAAAAATACTCGAGGGGTTAAACCTAAGTGTTAATGTGGGAGAAGTACACGCCATTATGGGTCCAAATGGTTCTGGGAAAAGCACACTCGCAAATATTTTAGCTGGCAAAGAAGGTTACAACATCACACAAGGTAGTGTTTCATATGAAAATGAAAATTTACTAGAACTATCGCCAGAGGAGCGTGCGCGTAAAGGTGTGTTTCTTGCTTTTCAATACCCAGTAGAAATTCCAGGCGTTAATAATATTTATTTATTGAAAGCTGCTTTAAATGCAATTCGGAAGCATCAAGGAAAACCTGAATTAGATGCAATGGAATTCATGAATTTAGTTAAAGGAAAAATGAAGCTGGTTCAAATGAATAAAGATTTACTAAGCCGGTCAGTTAATGAGGGTTTCTCTGGCGGTGAGAAAAAACGTAATGAGATCTTTCAAATGGCAATACTCGAACCAAAACTCGCAATCCTTGATGAGACCGATTCGGGTCTTGATATTGATGCACTAAAAATTGTGGCCGAGGGAGTTAATAGCTTGAGGAATAAAAATCGCGCTTTCATTCTTGTAACACATTACCAACGTTTGCTTAATTATATAAAACCAGATCATGTTCATGTCTTGAGTAAAGGAAAAATTGTTAGATCGGGTGGTCCTGAACTTGCATTAGAACTCGAAGAAAAAGGTTACGACTGGATTAACTAAAAAAATGAATAAAACTATCCGGCATTATCTTGCTGATTTTAAGCAACTTCAAAATATTAAAAAAGATGATTGGTTTTCTAAACAACGTCAATCGGCATTTAATATTTTTCAAGAGTCTGGTTTCCCAAGCACCAGAAAAGAAAATTGGAAATATACTGATGTTAAGCCTATTACTAAAAAATTATTTTCTAATATAACCAACAGCAATGTAGTGATAAGTGATAATGAAATCGATGCTATTCTTTTCAAAGAACTAGAATGCATAGAGCTTGTTTTTGTTAATGGTGCTTATTCTGAAAAATATTCAAATATTAAAAACTTACCTAATAAACTAACCATAAGAAATATGGCAAATGCATTTGTAAATGACGAGGATTTTCTAAAAAAGCATTTATCACAGTATGTGAATGATGATTCAAGTTCTTTTGTAACGCTTAATACTGCATTTATTCAAGATGGGGTATATATCAATGTTCCGTCTGATCTAACATTAGAAAGGCCTATCAGTATTACTTATATCTCAAAAGACAATTCCAATATTTTTGCCACACATCCTAGAAATCTAATCTTCATGGGGGAAAATTCAAAAGCAACAATAATTGAGAATTACATTGGTATTGATGATGCAAATTATTTCACAAATGCCGTCACTGAAACATCATTATCACAAGGCGCCTCACTGAAACACTATAAAATACAACAAGAAAGTTCTAATGCATTCCATATTGGTAGTTTAAATACATCCCAAAATAAAGATAGTCGATTTGAATCTCACTCGATATCAATCGGCGGAGCTCTAGTTCGCAATGATATTAATGCGCGACTAAATAAAGAAGGCGCAGAAATCATGATGAATGGTCTCTACATGACAGATAACGCTCAACATATTGATAATCACACTCGAGTTGATCATTTCAAACCGTATACACAAAGTAATCAAAACTATCGGGGCGTACTAAATGGTAAAAGCCGAGGGGTATTTAACGGCAAAGTGGTCGTTCACCCTCAAGCGCAAAAAATTGAAGCCTACCAAAACAATGCGAACCTCCTATTATCTGATGATGCTGAGATTGATACAAAACCCGAACTCGAAATTTATGCTGATGATGTGAAATGCAATCACGGTGCAACAATAGGGCAGCTTGATAATGATATGTTGTTTTATCTTCGTTCACGTGCCATTGATGAACAAACTGCGCGAAGTCTTTTAACCTATGCCTTCGCCGATGAAATTATTAATAATATTAGTTTTCAATCGATTAAAAATAAACTTGAACATTTAATTATTGGTCGATTGCCGGACTCATCTCTCATACGTGAGTACGTCTAATGAATAAAAAAAGTAATATCGTACAACAAAAAAATCAACCATTAGGATTTGATTTAAAAAAAATAAGGAATGATTTTCCTATTTTACATCAGATAATTAATGGGAAACCTCTTGTATATCTTGATAATGCTGCTACATCACAAAAACCAAAAAATGTCTTAGATGCAATAGAAAAATATTATCGTGAATACAACTCTAATATACACCGTGGTGTACATACGCTAAGCGAGAATGCCACTGAAGCCTATGAATTAGCGCGTTTAAAAGTAAAAAATTTTATTAATGCTCAGTCAAATAAAGAAGTCATTTTTGTTCGTGGGGCAACTGAAGCAATTAATTTAGTTGCTCAAAGTTTTGGTCGTAATTCGTTAAATGAAAATGATGAAATTATTATTACTGAACTTGAACATCATGCAAATATCGTCCCGTGGCAACTACTAAGCGAACAAACTGGGGCAACACTAAAGTTCATTCCGATTAATGATAACGGAGAATTAATAATAGAAGAATATAAAAAACTTTTAAGCAAAAATACAAAAATTGTTGCCGTTGGTCATATATCAAATGCTCTGGGTACGATTAACCCAATAAAAACTATTATCAATATGGCGCACGAGTATGAGGCTAAAGTACTAATTGATGGCGCGCAAGCAACATCACATATATCTGTTGATGTTCAAAAACTGGATTGTGATTTTTATGCTTTCTCTGGGCATAAAATATTTGGTCCTACTGGTGTTGGCATACTGTATGGGAAAGAAGTCCTATTAGAAAAGATGCCGCCATACCAAGGGGGCGGAGATATGATCAAAATGGTCACCATGATGGAGACCCAATACAATGATTTACCTTATAAATTCGAAGCAGGTACGCCAAACATATCCGGTGCCATTGGGCTTGGAGCTGCGATTGACTATGTCAACGAAATTGGTCTTGAAAATATTTCACAATATGAAAATGAATTACTTAATTATGCAAATCAACTTGCATCTGAAATTACAGGATTAAAATTTATTGGAACAGCGAAACAAAAAACAAGCATTTTGTCTTTCACACTAAAGGGCATTCATCCCCACGATATAGGAACCATACTTAACAATGAAGGAATCGCCATAAGAACAGGTCATCATTGTGCAATGCCAGTGATGGAACACTTCAAAATACCAGCAACAAGTAGAGCTTCATTTGCATTTTATAATACACATGAAGAAATTGATGTATTGATTAAAGCTATTGATAAATGCAAAAAGGTTTTTAACTAATGTTTGATATCAAAGACCTATATCAAGAAATTATTGTTGACCACAATCGCAATCCTCGAAATTTTAGAGTAATTGCTGACGCAGATAAAACAATGGAAGGTTTTAATCCGCTTTGCGGAGATAGGCTAAAATTATATTTAAAAATTGATGGGGGAAATATTAGCGATATTGCTTTTGATGGAACAGGTTGCGCAATTTCAGTTGCATCTGCTTCACTAATGACAGATGCAATGAAAGGAAAATCAATTGATGAAGCTGAGACGCTTTTTAATAACTTCCACTGTTTAATAACAACAGAAAATGAAATCGATACTGATCATTTAGGAAAATTAGCAGTCTTAGCGGGCGTCAAAAACTTCCCGGCAAGAGTGAAGTGCGCTTCACTATGCTGGCATACACTACATTCAGCACTAATCGGTGATAAAAACCCAGTAACTACGGAATAATTAAGGCTGATATGGACGAAAATAAACCTATAATACTAAATCGTGATTGTGATGCTATTTTAATTCCAGTAGGAACACCTTTAAGTCTGTCTGAAGGAACTACTGTATTAATAACGCAAGCACTTGGTGGTAGTTATACGGTTAATGTTAATGGTAATCTAGCGCGCATAGACGCTAAAAATGCAGATGCACTCGGGTTTGATATTAAAAATAATATTGATCCGGATACAAAAAAAGAAATTACCGGTGATGGGGTTATTGATGAAGAGCTAGTTTGGCAACAATTAAAAACCTGCTATGACCCGGAGATACCGATTAACATCGTTGAATTAGGCCTCATCTACCAATGCGATATTACCCCATTAGGCGCTGACGGAAATCAAATTGATATAACGATGACACTTACCTCTCCTGGTTGTGGAATGGGTGATTATCTTGCTGAAGATATACGCTTAAAAATATCAAATCTGCCAAATGTGTCAAAAGTTAATGTCGAGGTTACCTTTGACCCCCCTTGGAGCTACGACATGATGTCTGAAGCAGCGAAACTAGAGACAGGAATGTTTTAAACACAGCTAGTTATTTTCTCATAATTTCACCTAAAGCAATTGAAGTCGTATAATTCACTTACGATTAACGAGGCATAGACGAGCTTGGAGATTATAAGTGGCACTTGAAAGAACATTGGTAATAATCAAACCGGATGCTGTTGCCAAAAATTTTATTGGGAAAATATTAGCCCAAATAGAAGAAAATGGCCTTTATATTATCGCTAGTAAAATGATACATCTATCAAAAGAAGACGCGGAGGAGTTTTACTGCGAACATTCAAAACGTCCTTTTTATAATTCCTTAGTCAAATATATGAGTTCAGGACCGATTATGGTTCAGATATTTGAAGCTGAAAATGCTATAAAGACTCTCCGTAATATTATAGGAGCAACAAAACCAATTGAAGCAAAAGAAGGAACGATACGAAATCTATATGCTAATCATGAACCCGTAAATGGAACATATGAAAACGCTATACACGGTTCAGACAGTATTCAAAGTGCCGGAAGAGAAATTGATTTTTTCTTTACAAATAGTGAAATTAATAAATAAATATAATAAAAAAATATGACGGAAAAACTCAACCTATTTGATTATGATCGTAAAGCACTTGAATCTTATTTTGCAGATATAGGTGAAAAATCTTTTCGTGCGCATCAATTACTAAAATGGATCTATCAACATGGAATAATTAATATTGAATCGATGAGTAATCTTAGCAATGATTTACGTGCTTACTTAAAAGAAAATACATCAGTTAAACTTCCTGAAATTATTACGGAAAAAAAATCAAAAGATGGCACGAAAAAATGGCTTATTAAAGTCGATGAAAAAAATTCAATTGAAACTGTATTTATTCCTGAAAATGATAGGGGTACTCTTTGCATATCAACTCAAGTAGGGTGTGCGCTAGATTGTAAGTTTTGCTCTACTGCACAACAAGGTTTCAGTCGCAACCTAACAACAAGCGAAATTATTGGCCAGGTCTGGGTTGCCAACAAAATACTTGGTCATTTTGAGAATGGGAAACGTATGATTACAAATATTGTCTTTATGGGAATGGGCGAACCGTTACTCAATTACGATAACGTTTTGAAAGCAATAAATTTGATGTCGGATGACCATGCTTTTGGTTTGTCTCGAAGACGTATTACAGTGAGTACCTCTGGAATTATTCCTGGCATTGATCGTCTCAAAGAGGATAATAAAGTGAGTCTTGCCATATCATTGCATGCGAGTAATAATGAGTTACGTGATAACATTGTACCGATTAATCGTTCTTACCCAATACTTGATTTACTCTCTGCATGTAAGCGTTATACTAGCGGAAAAGAAGATGAGCCAATCACTATTGAATATGTAATGCTCAAAGATGTAAATGATAGCTTAGAAGATGCACATAATCTTGTTAAGTGCCTCCGTGATATACCTTCAAAAGTTAATTTAATCCCTTTCAACAAATTTCCAGAAACATTTTTTTCTTGTTCAAATTTAGAAACGATAAATGCATTTAGAGATGTATTAATTAAATCCGGAATATTCGCTATTACAAGAAAAACTCGCGGAGATGATATCGATGCGGCATGTGGTCAACTTGTTGGAAAATTTATTGCTAAATCAACGAAACATCAAAAAAACACAGCGGAGTTAAATTAATGTTAAAAACAAAAAAATTTATTTATATTATTATTTTGACATTATTTTTATTAATAGGATGTAATCATAAGGATGGTTATGATAAAAATATTAAACCATCAGAAATAAGGGAATCTCAGACCACAAATGAAATTGCCTTAACTAATCTTAATCTTGGTATTGCATACCTCAAGGAAGGTGATTACAACAAAGCCTTGCAAAAACTAAAAAAATCATTAAGTGCGGATTCTGATTATGCGCCAACTTATAATGTATTAGGCTTACTTTACCAACTGCTTGGAGACAATAATAAAGCCGAAGAAAATTTTAAACGGGCTTTAGCTATTAATAATATCGATTCGTCAACACTTAATAATTATGGAAATTTTCTATGCCAACAAGGCCGCCTTGAAGAAGCAGAAAGATCATTCTTAAGAGCTGCTGAAAATCCATTATATGAAGCGCCTGAAATTGCAATAACAAATGCGGGTCAATGCTTATACGTAAATAACCAAATAGAAAAATCAAAAAAATATTTTCGGCAGGCGCTACAATTAAATCCACGTATTCCTCAAGCGCTACTCAAAATGAGCGAAATGAATTTTGAGGAAAAAAATTATCTATCGGCAAGGGCCTATCTGCAACGTTATCAAGAAAATATACCTCACAATGCAAAAACACTTTTACTAGGAATTCAAATAGAAAAGAAACTTGGTGATAATGATGCGGTTTCTAGTTATGAATTATTGTTAAAAAATTCTTTTCCTGATTCAGATGAACTTGCCAGCCTAGAAAAAAATGATATCGCAGTTGCTTCAGAGTCAGATGAAAAAAGAAATAGCACTGTTTCTAATAAAACAATTGAAGTACTACCCAATAAGGAAAAAGAAGTATTCAATGAGATTGCCCCTCAAGAAAAAAATATAAAACTTACAAATGAACTAGTTAATGCCTCTGATGTTAGTGTTGTAGAAGATCATAGTGAAAAGACGCGACCTAAATTAGCAGATGAATATGCCGAAATGCTAGAAAAAAAATCGCATATCTGCCAAAAAGAGATGAATTATAGTGCAAAAGATATATCACAAAAAAGAATAATGAATGATTTAAGTAAAAGCGCCATAGATGAACAAACAATTATGGCATCTGTTTATAGATGGGAAAATGCTTGGTCTGCACAAGATGTTGAAAATTATTTTTTTAGTTATGCTGAAGATTTTATAGCGCCAAAGGGATTAAAAAGAAAAAAATGGGAGAGCGAGCGAAGTAAACGCATACGTACACCAAAGTTTATCAAAATAACTCTATCTGATATAAAAATTGATATGCGCGGTGAAGATTATGCGAAAGTCAGTTTCGTACAAAACTATAAGTCAGATACATATAACGATGTAACGAAGAAAGATTTATTAATGAATAAAAAAGAACTGAATTTTCCGGTCATAAACGGAGTCGTCTATACCGATAGCTTTTGGCCACGTGAATGCGGTTCTATGATAAAATCTATTAGGCACACTCCTATAATTTATTGGCAAATCGTTGAGGAACGAGTGGCAGAAAATGGTATGAATACACTAGAGGAAGAAAAAGTAATTGTATCTTCAACTAGCAAACAATTTATTATCGATTCAGTTAATCAATGGGCAAATGCTTGGTCTGAACAAGATGTTGATAAATATCTTGCAGCTTATGCAAATGAATTTATACCCACAAAAGGATTAACTAAAAAAAGATGGGAGAAAATAAGAATCGAGCGTTTACTAGCTCCTGGTTTTATCAAAATTACCCTGTCCAATTTAAAAATTAGTATGCGTGGCGAGAATTATGCCAAAGTAAATTTTATGCAAACATATCAATCAGATTCATATAAAGATCGTATCAAAAAAGAATTATTACTAGAAAAGATCAATGGTGAATGGTTGATAATCAAGGAAAAATAAAGATAAACTAAAATATATTTCAATACGGAGTAATTAGTAGCATAATCGCCGTCGAGAAAAGTAAGTAGCAATCATAAATGGAAATAAATACAACAACTAACAGCGAAACGAAAAATGACAGTAGTGAAACTGTTGGCAATGTTTTACGTAAAAAGAGAGAGGTTATTGGTTTATCAATTGATAATATTGCAAATCAATTAAACCTTGATCCAAAGCTAATTGAATCATTAGAAAAAAATGATTATGTAAAATTCAATATTGAGACTTATATAAAAGGTTATTTGCGCGCATATGCTAAGGTTTTAGATCTCGATGGCGATACGATCATAAATCTATACAAAGAAAGTAACCCTGAAAAAACACCAGAAATACTGCCTAACGTAAAACCAAAAACTCAAAGAAATAGTGGTGATAAATCTGTTAAATTATTTTCTTACATTATCGCTCTCACTGTTGCTGTGTCTATTTTAGTTTGGTATCAAAATAATTTTTTAGTTCAACCTCCCGAAGAAAATTTAAATATCACTAATATAAAAACATATGAAAATACAAATATAAATGGTGTTGATATCGACTATAAGATAATTAACCATACAAATTCCTGGCAATGGCCAATTAATAAAGCCGATACAAATTATGAAAGTAATAATAATGTATTGGAACCAGTGGTAAGTAAAACAACTCAGGATAAAATTGAGAACACGGCAGATATTAATGAAGTTTCAGAACATAATATTCAACAGAGCAATGATACGATAGTGCTAAATTTAACTGGTGATTCTTGGGTAGAAATATATGATGAAGAAGGTGGCCGTCTATTTCTCGATCTGGCTCGTAGTGGAAAAAATTATATTATTAATGGAAATTCGCCATTCGATATCTTGTTAGGTGCGGCAAATCAAGTCTCTATAGAATTTAATGGTAGTTCAGTCGATATTGAGCCATACATAAAATTTGGGATAGCGCGTTTCACTTTGCCTGAAGAATAGAATTTAAATAGAAACATCGCTCTTGTTCTTTGGTAAAATGATTCAGAAATTAATTGGTGTTTTTTTATGACAAAACTGCAGGCTGTTCGTGGTATGCATGATATTTTAATGCATGAAACTCCAAACTGGGAATTTTTAGAAAAATCGATCCGATTTATTCTAAGCCAGTACTGCTACAAGGAAATACGCCTTCCGATTTTAGAAAAAACAGAACTTTTTAAGCAGGCAATTGGAAACAACACGGATATTGTTTCCAAAGAAATGTATAGCTTCGAAGATAAAAATAAATCTAGTTTAACTTTGAGACCTGAAGGAACAGCAAGCTGTGTTCGTGCTGGAATTGAACATGGTCTTTTCTATAATCAAATACAACGACTTTGGTATATGGGGCCAATGTTTCGTTATGAAAAACCTCAAAAAGGAAGGCAGCGTCAGTTTCATCAGTTAGGTATTGAAGCATTTGGTTTAAGCGGGCCTGATATCGATGCCGAACAAATTATGATGTGTGATCGTATATGGAAACAATTAAAAATAAAAAATGTCAATCTTCAAATAAATTCGCTTGGGACATCTGAATCGCGTTTAAATTATAGAAATATTTTAGTAGATTATTTTTCATCAAATAGAAATGACCTTGATGAAGATAGCTTAGTAAGGCTTGAAAAAAACCCATTGCGTATATTAGATAGCAAAAATCCTGATATGAAATCTTTAATAAAAAATGCCCCTAATATTAATGAATATCTTGATGTTGAGTCTGCCGACCACTTTGCTGAGCTAAGAGAATTGCTTGACCACGTAAATATTAAATATAATATAAATTCAAAACTCGTTAGAGGCTTAGATTATTATGGAAAAACAGTTTATGAGTGGACTACT
>CAJWQR010000036.1 GCA_913045195.1 uncultured Legionellales bacterium
AACTTACTTAAATTCTCAGTTTTCATATCTTTTTTTATGTTTATCGCAAATGTGAACGCAGTAAAAATAGAAACTGATAAACAAAAACTTAGTTATTCAATGGGAATATTCTTCGGGCAGACTGTTATCCGTCAAGAAATGGAAATTGATATTCCATCTTTTATGCAGGCTGTTGAAGATGTTCTAAATAAATCTGAAAAGAAATTATCAGATGATGAAATGCAAAAAATTATTAATACTTATCAAAAGAAAGAAAAAGAAAAGCAAATAACTCAATCTACTAACAGTAAAGAGGATGGTGAAAAATTTCTAGCTGAAAATAGAAACAATGACGGAGTAATTGTATTGGCTAGTGGATTACAATATAAAATAATTAAAAATGGTGAGGGCATAAAACCACTTGCAGATAGTCGAGTTGTTGTTCACTACAGAGGAACATTAATAAATGGAACTGAATTTGATAGTTCTTATGCGCGTGGTGAACCCATTGAGCTCGGCCTAAATCAAGTTATTAAAGGCTGGCAAGAAGCGTTGCAACTCATGCCGGTTGGCTCGAAATGGCAAGTCTTCATACCATCTGAATTGGCATATGGCGAAAGAGGAGCTGGTAGAGTAATAGGACCAAACTCTACATTAATTTTCGACATAGAGCTTTTAAGCATCAAAGACCCATCATAAAAAAATGCAAGAATTAATAAGTATAATTAATTTTTTCTACAGAACTAAACTCTATATATAAACTCATAATAGATGTTATGAGAATTTTCCTAAACAAAGGTAATTATATAATATCGTTTATAATGCTGCTTTGTTTGTTATTGCCTAACAAAATAGTTATTGCAGACGAGGCTGAATCTTTATATCAATCTGGCTTGCGCTTGTTCGATATTGAAGATTTTGAGAATTCGATCGAAAAACTTGAGGATGCGGTTGAACTTAAACCCGATGTTGTCAAATACCATCATATTCTAGCTAAAAGCTACGGCAGACTCGCTGAGCAATCAGGTTGGCTTAGAGCAATAAAATTAGCAAAAAAAACATTAAAGCATCTTGAATTGGCAGCTGAGTTAGATAAAAAAGAAAAAGATCAAAAGGGAGGGCCATTAAACATATTGATTCTAAGTGATTTAAGGAATTATTACCAAAAAGCCCCGATATTTCTTGGTGGAAGCGGTAAAAAAGCTATTAAAATCAGCGAGAGAATAAAAAGAGAACTCATAAAATATGACTCTTATAAACAGTTAGAGCAACCTCCGTCCATAGAACAAAACCCTTCTAGAAGTTTCTTGGAAAACCCTACCTGTACCAATGATGGTCGTCCTTGTTAAGGAATTCCCACGATGAGATTAGATCAGCAAAAGTTTGCATTAAAAATATAATAAATCTCGAACTTTTGTAGACTAATAGATATATAAAACATACACTTATAAATAAATGTTTAGAGAAAATATAAAATTTTAGTAAAAAACTACTGTAACTTATGGTGATAATGAAACTTAAACGTATTATTTTTGTGTTTGTGTTATTTCTTTTTAATTCGATTGGCAATGCGGATGTGCGTGTCATATCGATTTCTGATTTGGTGCCCTTAGAAAAACATATCAAAGCTACTGAATTAATTACCCATATATTGACAACATACCACTATAAGAAAACAGAGATAGATGATGCGCTATCCAATCTAATTTTTAAAAATTATTTTGAGAATTTAGATCAGAATAAAGCATATTTTATTAACTCTGATATTCAAGCATTTGAGAAATTTAGATACACTATTGATGATGCAATTATAAAATCAGATATATCGCTAGCCTTTGAAATTTTCAAACAATATCGAAAACGTGTTGAAGAACGAATTAATTTCGCTCTCAAAATAATTAGCTATGACTTTAATTTTAATATTGATGAATCATTTCGTTTTGATCGCCGTGACGATAATTGGCTAAATAATATTTCAGATTTGGATGAATTATGGCGTAAACGAGTTAAAAATGATGTATTAAATTTAAAGTTAGCTGGTAAAAATATTGATGACATAAAAAAAACATTATCTGGTCGCTATAATCGGATTCTATCAACTACTATGCAGCTAGATTCAAATGACATTTTTCAAACTTTTATAAATTCTTATACAACTTCAGTTGAACCTCATACAGCTTACTTCTCTCCAAGAATTTCAGAAAATTTTGATATCAGTATGCGATTATCACTTGAAGGAATCGGCGCTGTATTACGAGCTGAAAACGAATACACGCAAGTTGTAAGAATAATAACAGGAGGACCTGCTGACTTGGATGGAAGATTAAGTGCCGATGATCGAATTATTAGTGTTGGTCAGAATATTGAGGAGGGGATGATTGACGTAATTGGTTGGCGTTTGGATGATGTTGTTGATCTTATTCGAGGACCAAAAAACTCCGTTTTAAAACTTGAAGTATTGCCTAAAGGCATCGGAATTGAGGGGCCTTCTAAGACAATTACCTTAACGCGTGACAAAATAAAACTAGAAGAGCAGGATGCAAGCTCAAGAATTATTGACATCCCTAAAACTAATGCTCGAATTGGAGTTATAGAACTTCCTACTTTTTATGTAGATTTCGCTGCCCAAACTAAAGGTCAAAGTGATTACAAAAGTACATCGCGTGATGTCCGAAAATTAATCAAATCTATGGTCCAAAAAAAGATTGATGGATTGATTGTTGACTTGAGAGGTAATGGGGGAGGATCGCTCTCTGAAGCTCTTGAATTAACCGGATTCTTTATTGATGAAGGACCAGTCGTACAAACAAAAGATGCCACTGGAAAAGTTGAGATTAATTACGATCCTGAATCAGGAATAGTTTATCCTGGCCCTCTTGCCGTTTTGGTTGATCGAGATAGCGCGTCTGCATCTGAGATTTTTGCTGGTGCAATACAAGATTATCGTAGAGGCATAATCATTGGTGAAACTACTTTTGGGAAAGGCACCGTACAGAATGTTATTGATTTAAATCGATTTTTAAATGAAAACAAAGATGATTATGGTCGATTAAAAACAACTATCGCGCAGTTTTTTCGTATCAGTGGTAGTAGTAATCAATACAAAGGGGTTGTACCTGATATTACATTCCCAACTGGAGAATATTCAATTAATGATGTCGGGGAACGTGCTTACAAAAATGCTTTGCCATGGGATGAGGTAAGGCCAGCAAAATACTATGCCGCAAGTGCTCCAATTGGAACTTTTGAAACTGCAAAAATAGAACATAAAAAAAGAATTAAAAAAAATAAACTATTTCAACTAATTCTAAATAATATAGATTCAAAGCAAAAAAATAGCGTTAAGAGAGAAATATCGTTATTAGAAACAAACCGTGAACTAGAAAGAAAAGAAATGGAAGAAGCTAAGAAGGCTATAGAAAATATGATACGCCAAGAAAGAGGTTTACCTCCAATTAATGATTTAAAAAATATATCTGATATGTCTGATAATAATCCCGTTGAACCAGTAGATGTTTTGCTAAATGAAGCTGCAGAAATATTAAATGATCTAATTGTTCCGCATAAAAATATTGATGTAAGAACAGTAAAGACTTTAAAATACTAAACATTAATAAAAATTTAATCTAACATAAGATCTCGTGTAATAATCTAAATTTAACATGAGAAACATAAAATAATTTTATAGGGAACATTACCATTAAAATTACGCCGGTAACACTAATTGAAGGCGATGGAATTGGCGCCGAAATTCTTGATTCAACTCTTGAAATTCTTGATGCTGTTGGAGCTAAATTTAAGTGGCATCGATTTAAAGCAGGCATATCAGCTTTCAAAAAAAACGGTGATCCTTTGCCCAAGGATATGTTAGCTAATATTCACGAAACAAAACTCGCATTAAAAGCTCCCCTTGAAACACCAATTGGAGAAGGTTTTCGTTCTGCAAATGTACGTTTAAGAGAAGAATTTAAATTATATGCAAATGTTCGGCCAGCAACTTCATTTATTCACCATCGAAGAGGAACCGATAAAATAGACTTAGTACTAATACGTGAAAATACAGAAGGTTTATATGTGGGTGTTGAACATTTTATTCCTATTGATGACGATCCAAAAGCTGTTGCAGAGGCATCTGGAATTATTACTCGTAGTGGTTGCCGACGTATTGCAAAATTTACTTTTGACTACGCTATTAAAACGGGAAGAAAAAAAATTACAATTGTCCATAAAGCAAACATTTTAAAAGCGCTTACTGGTCTTTTTCTTGAAACAGCAATGGATGTTGGCAAGGAATATGGAAAGGAATTAGAGATCGAAGAACGCATTGTCGACAATACAGCAATGCAATTAGTTATAAATCCTTCGCAATTTAATATAATACTAACAACAAATATGTTCGGAGATATTCTTTCTGACGAGATTGCTGGTTTGATTGGTGGCTTGGGGCTTGCTCCTGGCGGGAATATTGGTAAGGATGTTGCAATTTTTGAGGCAGTTCATGGTACAGCACCAGATATTGCTGGAAAAGGAATTGCAAATCCAACAGCATTATATTTAGCTTCAGCAATGATGCTGGATCACATCAACGAAAAAAATATGGCTGATAATCTTCGAAATGCAATCAAAAAAACATTGAAAAACAAAGATGATCGAACAAGCGATCTTGGTGGTACTGCCTCCACTAAAGAATACACCTTATCTGTCATTGATAATTTGGCTTAATAGTTCAAATGAAAAATATATGAAAGCACTTGTAATAATTGCGCATGGTAGTCGCAGAGAAGAATCTAATTATGAAATAGCCCATTTAACTAATGAAGTTAGAGATCTTGTAAACAATGAATTTGAAATCGTTGAATATTCTTTTCTAGAAATGGCAAAACCTTTACTAATTGATGTGATTGAGAATGTTATTTTAAAAAAAGCATCTGAAATTACTATTTTCCCATATTTCCTAAATTCGGGAGTTCATATTAAAAATGACATTCCTCATATCGTAGAGAAAATGAGTGTAAAACACCCGGACTGTATATTTAAATTGTCCTTACCAATTGGCGCATATAAAGGAATGGCGGAGATCATTCAGAAACAATTAAAATCTAAGTAGTGTAGCCCCTCTAAAGAAATTTAATATCCTATAGCCATTTATTGCTTTTTCGTCTTATACTTAGATGCCTACTAAATCATGGTATTTTTAATGAAAAAGGGTATTTTATGAGTAATGACTTTCCTTTTCTAATAGCGAACGCAAAACCAGCAAAAGATAAGCTGAGCGTAACTGCGCCATGGGACCAATCTCTTATTTGTGAAGTACCAGTTGCTAATAGTGAAGCAGTAGAAATAGCGCTTTTAAATGCTTATGAAATTTTTAGAAATCGAGATCGATGGTTAACGCCAAACAGAAGAATTGAAATTCTCGATAAAACTGCAGATATAATGCAGTCGCGTTTTGAGGAATTAGCGATCGAAGCCGCACGTGAAGGAGGAAAACCTCTTGTTGATTCGCGTGTTGAAGTAGCTAGAGCAATCGATGGTGTAAAAAATTGCACTGAATGTATACGAACTGAAGCTGGTCGTGAAATTCCAATGGGTTTAAATGCGGCCTCACAAAATCGTCTAGCATTTACACGCAAAGAACCAATTGGTGTTGTTGTTGCAGTTAGTGCTTTTAATCACCCTCTGAATCTAATTGTTCATCAAGTTGGCCCAGCTGTTGCTAGTGGATGTCCTGTAATAGTTAAGCCAGCGGAAGATACACCGCTATCTTGTTTCCGTTTCGTTCAAATTCTACATGAAGCTGGTCTTCCTATTGAATACTGTCAAGCATTGGTTGTTACTGAGCTTCCCGTTGCTGAGCAATTAGTTAGTGATCAAAGAGTTGGTTTTTTTACATTTATTGGTAGCGGGAAAGTAGGATGGATGCTTCGTTCCAAACTAGCTCCGGGCACAAGATGTGCACTTGAGCACGGAGGAGTTGCTCCAGTTATCATTGATACTACCGCAGATTTGGATGACACTTTGCCGCTTATTGCAAAAGGTGGTTTTTATCATGCTGGTCAAGTTTGTGTATCAGTTCAGCGTGTATTTGCCCCACGCTCAATAGCTAATGATGTTGCTAAAAGACTAGGAAAATTTGGTGAGGCAATGATTATTGATGATCCAACATTAGAAAAAACTGAAGTTGGTCCGCTTATTCGCACAAGAGAAGTTGATAGAGTAAGTGATTGGATTCAAGAGGCAAAAACGGCTGGAGCAACATGCATAACTGGTGGTGCGCGGGTTTCTGATACCGCCTATGCTTGCACCGTACTTTTAGACCCGCCTTCAAACGTTCGTATAAGTGAGCAAGAGATTTTTGGACCGGCAATTTGTGTTTACAGTTATGACGAAGTTGGCGAAGCGATTAAATTAGCCAATTCCCTCCCCTATGCATTTCAAGCTTCCATCTTGTCACGTAATTTAGATTTTATTTTGCGATGTAATCGACGAATCGATGCAGCTGCTATTATGGTAAATGACCATACTGCCTATCGCGTTGACTGGATGCCTTTTGCTGGTCTAAAACAATCTGGTTATGGTGTTGGTGGAATCCCTTTCACGTTTGAGGACATGCAAATAGAGAAACTTACAGTAGTTCGTTCATTAGAGCTTTAAATAATATTTTTACTCATTGAGCTTAATAATCACCCTGCATGCAAGTACATCTTAAAACACTTGGTTGTCGTCTTAATGAGGCAGAAATTGAGTCATGGGCCAGTAAGTTTCAAGAGAAAGGTCATAAATTAATAGCTGATCCTGCATCTGCAGATCTTGTGGTAATTAATACCTGTGCAGTAACACAAGAGGCAGTAAAAAAATCACGTCAAATTATAAGACGTATGCATCGAAATAACCCAACGGCAAAACTTGTTATAAGTGGATGCTATTCAACGCTAGATAAAAAAAATATTAATGAACTAGCTGGAATATATCTCGTTATAGATAATTCTGAAAAAGCAAAACTAGTAGATATATTATTAAGAAAACTTAATCTAGAAACAATGCCTAGTCTATCGACTAAACCAGGTGAAACTAGTTTATTTAAACGCGGAAGAAATAGAGCATTCATTAAAATTCAAGACGGCTGCCGGCACAGATGTACATTTTGCATTGTCACAATTGCCAGAGGTAAAGAACGTAGCCGCACAATAAATAAAATAATTAATGAAATAAACAAATATCATGAACAAGGTATTAAAGAAGTAATTCTTACTGGTGTGCATGTTGGTGGATATGGAAGTGATACCAATTCTAGTCTCTATCAATTAATAAAAATTGTATTGGACAAAACAACAATCCCAAGGATAAGACTTGCATCCGTAGAACCATGGGATCTTCACGAAAAATTCTTTTCATTATTCAGTAATAAAAGATTAATGCCTCACATACATCTTCCATTGCAAAGCGGATGTGATGGCGTATTAAAGCGAATGGGGAGACGCTGCAAAACAAAAGATTTTAAAAGCTTAGTGCAAAAAGCAAGAGATAAAATATCTAATTTTAATATAACAACAGATATTATTGTTGGCTTTCCAGGAGAAACTGAGGATGAGTGGCAAGAATCACTCCAATTTATAAACGAAGTTGGTTTTTCGCATATCCACATCTTCGCTTACTCTAAACGTCAAGGAACAAAAGCATCAACGTTAGATAATCATATAGATAATGTTACTAAAAAAATACGTAGTAAGGAACTTCAAGAACTTACAAAACTAATGAGGAAAAAGATTCTCAATGATGAGATAGGTAGAGAATATTTTGTTCTTTGGGAATCAAAAAATAATAAGGGTAATTGGTCCGGATATACAGAACATTATTTAAGAGTTGAGCTAAAAAATAGTCAAAAAAATGTTGAGAATATAATATCTAAAATAAAAGTCACTGGTATATCAACTGATTCTAATCATTGTATTGTTGAACTTATTTAGAATCAGAAAAATATTTAATTATTATCTTGCTTTTTTTGCAAAATTATTTCAGTTATTCGGTCAAGCGATTTATTTGCAAATTTTACTTTCATAGTTTCATCTCTAATACTTTCTGTGTCAGAAAAAGCACCCAACATATTAGGATTCTTAATCAATCTATGTGCGTTTAATAAAATTTCACTCATTTCTTTTGCTTTGTTTTTTTCAAATTTTAACCCCCACATATGATGTTTTAAACGAGCTAAACGTTGCTTTAATACGCCTCTTTCCTTCTCTAAAACTTTATATTCTGATGTCATTACCTCATTTCTTTTATCATCATTATTTGTAATTAGATTTGAAGCTGATGAAATACTCTGTTTCGGTTCTCCCTCTGAAAATATATTTCGATTTTCTATATTTATATTCACAGTATCAGCTTCATTTGTAGGCCAAAACAAAATCAAACAAAAACAAATAAGCGCCATAAAAACTAAACCCAGTACATACTTCATCGCTGACTCCAAATAAACAAAATCCTAAAAAGAACTTATATATTTTTTTACATAAGTCTGATTGATTGTTGGGGCTGTAAAATAATCTTTCTCGATATACAAAAAATAAATCTACCTATTCTTATATATAACTATTTTGATATTAGTATAATAAAATACTATTATTTTCAATGACTTAAATAATAATTACAGATAAATATTCTAATATAATTATTAGATAATTGATATAAGTATGTGATATTAATATATTTTTACTTGATTTTTTTATTATTATGCTCTAAAAGGTAAACCTATAAGTAATTGATTATTGGGAGATTGTAATGTTGCATGATACAGAATCAATACCTACCTCTGAACAACAGCCCGCAAGAACTGTTTTCACGCCCGAATTACCAGAACTGCCAGCGATCTTCAAAAATGACTTTTTGCAAGGCTTCATTAAGCACCCTGAACGTTTTCCTATTGAGGTTAAGCGCTTACGTTTTTGGGAGCGCTCAAAAATTGAATTCAGAAATGCCACAGATATTGGTTTTAGTTTCTTTTCTGAAGAATACCAAAAACCTGGTGACATAATTGAAGTATCCATTACCTCTAAAAATGAAATTAATTATTTCTTAGGAAAAGTGGTTCTCGTTATGGGATCAAAAAAAGGATATGAAATAGGCATGATGCTTTTAAATATTGAAGATGGCCCTAAACTAAGAATTGTTGAACAAATTTGTCATATCGAGCTCTATCTAAGCGATAAACGATATAAAGAAGGTCCATTTCTAAGTAAAGAAAAATTGACAGAAGAATGGATTGAACGTTTTGCAGGTAATTTTCCCGTGCGTTGAAATATACACAAAAAAGGAGATATTCTATGTATTACGTAAGAAATTCAGCAGGTGGGGTAATGGCTATTAAGTCAATGAATAAACCTAATAATAAAAAGAAAAAAACATCAGCAGTGAAAATTAAAGAGAGGAAAAAGAATCTTAGTGATTCTAAAATTTGAACTAGACTATCGACAAAGTTAATAGAAAATTGAAATGCCCTCACTAAGCAATCAGCAAGTTCCCTATCAAGATTTACTAAATGATTTTTTTATTCCTATTTTTTCTTGGTCTTATTTGTTGGTTTATTAGTACGGTTGCAGCAGGCGGTGCAGCAACAATTCTGATTCCTATTATTGCCCTCTTACTAGGTGTGCAAATGGTAGCGCCAATTATATCGGTTGCTGCATTAATAACTAACCCAACAAGGGCCTACGTTTTTAGAAAAAGCATAGATTGGCATGTTATTTTATATTTATTACCCGGTTCTATTATTGGAGCTATTTTTGGTGCATGGTCATTTGCTCAGACTAATTCTCAAATTATACAAATAATTCTTGGTCTATTTTTAATTTGTTACGCTTTGAAAGGCAAACTAATAAAGGCAAAAAGCTTAATTAAAATGAAAATAAGCTGGTTCTTTCCATTGGGGCTAACCGTTTCATTTCTCTCTGGATTGGTAGGCGCAACAGGCCCTATATATAACCCGTTTATGCTGGATTACGGCATTACAAAGGAATACCTTATTGGAACCAAGGCAGTAAATTCATTAATTATGCAAATAACAAAATTAATTAGTTATGGCATTTTTGGTGTATTCACTATCCAAATAGGAGTCTATGGAATCGCGCTTGGATGTGGCGCAATAATTGGAGTATTTCTAGCTCGGAATCATCTTCAAAACATCAACCCTACTCGATTTAAACAATACAGCCTTACAATTATGTTTTTTTGCGGTGTTATTATGCTAATTAAAGTCTTTATGTAAAATGTTATAATAGAATATTATTTATTATCAAAAATTACTATTGTATACGGGAAATCAATACTTTTTTTACGGACATTTTTCATCACTAATTTTTTTTAACTCAATTTTTTTCAGCTCGGGAAATGCTTTATTACGAAAATATCCCCAATTTTCTTGATGGAGCGAATCAAATGTACCGCCACTTTTTAGATCGATAAAAACCCAACGTTTAAGATCACTATCAATAGATTTATTTTTTATACAAGCGAGAATCCAGCGACTACTGAATCCTAATTTTAAAACCGATGCTTCAATCATGGTTATGTTTTCATGGTTAATTACATAATATTCACCTAAATCATTTTTGACTAATCGATGACGGCCAGGTAAATCTTGAGCGCAGATTTGAGTGCAAAAGAACAATAAAAAGCCTTTTAAAAAATATTTCTTCATAATTAAATTTTAAGTTTTTTATAAAAAATTAGGATTTACAGGAACCTTGTCGTTAAAAAATACCTCAATAAGTCCAAATAAGATTTATAAAATCCTATTATATATCAATATTTTAACAAATTATGTAGTATAGAGATAATTGATATATGGAATAAAATTTTGATATTAGTTGCTGTATCTCCTACTATTTCCCATTAAAGTTTAATAAATAGAGAAATATGCTGTGGCCGAAGATTATAAAAAATCTGATGATCATAAACCTCGTCGCTTAGGTGAGTATTTAACCTGCTCACGAGGTTCAATTGTAATGGCAATGAAAAAGAAATTAGATGCTTTGGAGCGTGGTGATAATAAAAAAGGGCTCGGTAAGTTCTTGCTTGAGCTTGGAATAATTTCTCAAGATGAGCTTGATAACGCATTACGTCGTCAACGTGCTGACAGAATTGCGCTCTGCCCAGTATTTAATTCTCTAACAAACACAGAATTACATGCAATTGGTAATCATTTCGTTGAAGTTGGTATTAGTAGTGGAGAGCAATTTATAACTGAGGGCAAGAATGATCCAACATTGTATATTTTAATTGAGGGAAGATTAGAGGTTTTTGCAAAAGATAAAAATGGCAAAAACATACATATTGCTTACGTAAATCCAGTCGAAACAATTGGTGAAATGGGCTATTTTCAAGGCGGCATACGAACTGCATCAGTTAAAGCAACTAAACAAAGTGAATTGCTACGGGCTCCTTATTTAAATCTAACCCACTATTTTGAACATGTTCCACGCGTTGCTAATGCTTTTTTGGAAGTAATACAACGTCGCCAAGAAAACACTAAATAAATTAGAAATTTTCTATAGAAATCTTAGTTTTTTCTGAAAAATATAATAAATACTGAATTTTAGCTAAAGATCAATAAAATATTGTTTTACTAGTTAAAACTACTGCGTATAATCGTGTTGTGCTTAGAAATTAGTTTTGTTCATGATTGCCGTAAGTAGACATTCTTCTGTTTCTTGTCGTTCAATCCCTTAAGCAATAACTGTTTTTTTCTAGCAGGAAAGTCATTTATTTGACATGATTATAAACTTGAATAGGAAATAGAATATGTCTGATTTAGTAACAGGTAAAGTTAAATTTTTTAATGATTCGAAAGGCTTTGGTTTCATCGAACAAGAACAAGGTCCGGATGTTTTCGTGCATTTTAGTGCAATCAATGGCTCTGGTTTTAAAACTTTGGCCGAAGGACAGC
>CAJWQR010000037.1 GCA_913045195.1 uncultured Legionellales bacterium
GTGACTTTTGTGTGTCCTCGAGTTTTGCTAACTGTTCATCTTTAAGTGTTAAAGAGTACATCACTTCATCCAATGAACTTTTTAATTCATTCATCTTTGCATTAAGCTCTACCTTTTCTTGTATTAATTTTTGAATAGATCTCTGAGTTTCACCAAGTTTAGCTAATTGTTCGTTTTTAATTACTATGGCACGTTCTCTTTCTTCAATTGATGCTACTGAGTCTTTTACAACCTCTTTAAGCTCAAGGTTTTCTTGCTCTAATGATTCAATGAGTTTAGTCTGGGGAAGAATTAATTCATTAAGGAGTAATAATTTCTCCTGATTAGCTACCTTACTCGTCCCTAATCCTAATGCCTCATTATATGCTCGGCTTGCTGCTTTAGCATAAATATCTCCAAGATTATTGTACGTTGTCGCATAGTTTGAATTAGTATCAAGAGCTTTTTTAAGCATCTCTTCTGCTTCTATATATTTTCCTTGAACAGCATAGATTACAGCAAGATTATTTAAAGGCTCAGGTAATGCTGGATTTTCTTCGGCTATTTTGTGAAATATTATTTCGGCATCAGCATATCTATTAAGGTGGGCTAAAATTAAACCTTTTAAAAATTGAAATTTAATGTCAGTTTTATTTCTAGAAAGATGATCTTCAGCTAAATTAAGCGCTTCCTTGTGTTTATCTTTTTCAATTAGAATTTGGATATCTTCATATGATATTTGCGCGAAAGAAGCGCTAATACAAAAAAATGTAATAATAGTAACTGACAATAAATATTTGATCGGTTGCATAATAAGATGCCGCTTAAAAATTTATAAATTAATATTTTTTACTTTTTTAATAAAATTGGAGCCCCGAGAGGGAATCGAACCCCCAATAGATGATTACAAATCATCGGTTATACCATTTAACTATCGGGGCAAAATACCATCCCTTAATCTATATCTTATATAAAAAGGTTTTAAAGATTATACGAAAAATTAAATATAAATACCCAATCTATATTGAGGTATTGTGAGCAATTAGAAGACCACGTAAAACAAGATTTGGTTCATATTCAAATTTATGCTCTAGTAATGGCTTGACCAGTGAGGCATTTCCACCAGATATAATGCATTTTGGCATACCACCCAATTCAGTTGAAAGCTCATTAACAGCTCTATCAATAATAGACACCGAGGCAAAAAAAGCTCCGTTATTAACTGCTGTTTTTGTATCGCTTGCATAATCAATTGACGGATTATTACCAATATTGATATTTATTTTTTCTGTATTTGCTATTAATATTTTCTGCATTAAATCAATGCCAGGAATGATATATCCTCCTAAATGATTTCCCTTGGAATCAACCGAGTCAATCGTCAATGCTGTACCACAACTTACTACACATAATGATGATTGATGCTCCTCCCAACCCGCTACTATTGATAACCAACGATCTATTCCCATTTGTTGAGTTTCAGAATAACTAGTTTTCAATCCTTTAAATTTTTTTTCTACACAAGATTGCCATAATTCTAATGGGCCATGTTTTTTTACCCAAGAGCCCAACGAATTAAATATTTCTAATCCGCCAACATTTGATACTAAAATTTTCGATACATTCTTTGTTAAAGATATATTTTTTTCGAGACTATTTTCGAAATTATTTTTGTCATAGATGAATGACCCGTGAGAAAAAAATTGTGATTTTCTTTCGCTAGCCCAATTCACTGAAGAATTTCCAATATCTAGTAAGAGCTTCATTATTGTATCTTTAGACTAACTTCACCTGAACCATAAGTTGATAATTTCCCATTCACCGACATTAATAGTGAGCCCCGCTCATCAATGCCCTTTAATATACCAACGATTTCTGCATTTGGTAAAATTAACTTAGCTTTTCTCTCATTATAACAATCAAATTGTCTCCACTCATCAATAAGATTTAAATTCTCCCCTATTTCCAAATCTTGAAGTATTTGAAAAATATTTGATAATAAAGT
Source organism: uncultured Legionellales bacterium (assembly GCA_913045195.1). Lineage (GTDB taxonomy): Bacteria > Pseudomonadota > Gammaproteobacteria > Eutrophobiales > Eutrophobiaceae > UBA11869. The sequence continues at coordinate 1,985 of CAJWQR010000037.1, forward strand.
GGCGGCTATGATATTTCTTGATAAACGTTCTTTAGTAACGCTACATATATCAATTATCAATTGATCAACAATAGGTGGCTTGTGCTTTGGAAGTTCATAATTAATGCCGACTCCGATCACAATATCCAAAGGGCCCATACTTTCCCCTCGTATGTCTAACAATACCCCTCCTATTTTACGATCCATCACAAAAATGTCATTCGGCCACTTTAAGCCAACATTCTTAAGTCCTATTGAGTTTAATGTGCGGGCCGTGGCGATACCCATATACAATGACAATAATCCTAAAGAGATTGGCATAACTTCAAATCGCCAACCAACAGAAAGACATATACCACTACCAATTGGTGATAACCATTTCTTGTTCCTACGTCCTCTTCCTTCTGTCTGATATTCGGCAAGTATTACAGAACCATGAATAACTTCATGATTCAATCGATTCAACAAAGACAAGTTTGTTGATTTTATTTTAAAAGCAACCTCTATATCTCGACATGATTCTTTAGCCCTTGGAGAAATCATGTCTTGAATATCTTCTTTTGATAAAAACTCAAAATTATTATGTAAAAGATACCCTTTACCTCGAATAGCCTCAATTTCTAACCCAAGGACCTGTAGATATTTCACTGATTTCCAGATAGCAGCACGCGAAACATTTAGACGAGTCGCAAGCGTCTCTCCAGAATGGATTTTACCGTCTGAAATTATGCCTAACAGCTTGGTGTATCCACTTTTCATCGGTAGGGTCTAATAGAGTATGGGATGAGAAATTAAACCATCCTTAAAGTTTTATAGATATTAATTTATAGTGTATTAATTATTGGTTGTACTGATGACGGTTGTATCATCATCATCATCATCATCGTCTATATTTGTTTGCTCAATGTCTTCGTTCATTAAACTATCTATTTCATCATCAGAATCAATATCATTAGTATCATGCATTATCGTGACTTCTTCATCGCTTGATACATCAGAAATAGGGCTAATTGGTGCTACTTTTGATTTCCGAGGATTATTAGCAATTTCCTCCAACCCATAAGTTAACTCATTAGTAGGCTGACCATCGTGTATGTCGTCTACTAACGGCTGTATGCCCGGGGTATATACAATCGTCTCATCACTTTCATCCATTTCGGGTACGGTAAATTCAAACTCGCAGTTATGAAGTCTTATTTTATCCCCATGCTTCAACCTAAACTCATTACTAATCCGCTCATTGTTTATAAATGTTCCATTACTACTTCCTTGATCGATAATCCAGAATGAAAAATCTTTATACTCTATCAAGGCGTGGCGGCGGCTAATTGTTGATTCGTTAACAACAATATAATCCATATGATCTATGTCCTTACCTGCAACACGACCAATCATTTTAGGTCTTTCGTCAAGCATATGTGCTTGCTTATCAGTTTTTCCTTGTAGGTCATTGATATAAGCTTCCTGAAAGAATTCGTCTTGGGAAACTCTTGATAATCCTTTTCGTTTTAAAATCAAGGAAAGGAAAGCCAAAACTAATAAAATCAATGCCACTATTGCTACAATTAAAATCGACGGAAACGGGATTGGATCATCTAAGCTCTCTAAAGCTTGTTCAACCGCTTCAATTCTAGGTCTTATATTTTCAATAGACTGCTCATCGTCATCTAAAAGCTTAGATGCTGCCTCACCAGGCTCAATATTCTTTACTGGTGTGCCACCTATTGTAATTTTTTCTATTTCAGAAACAACTGAAGACTCAGGCACTTTATTGATAACTTCATTTATTTGCTGAAAAACATTTTGTAAATCTTCAGCAACCAAAGCACGAAAATACTCGCCTTCAGTTTGTTGAGAAATTGACTGGATTAATTGAAAATCTGCAGCCTCCGTAAAAGCTATACCAAATATTTTTATTTCGTTATCAGCGGCATCGGCGGAAAGATCTTCACGCATCCACTTAGATTTTTCTAAATCACGATTAACATTACCAGTATCAACAATGCCATCCGTCATAAAAATAATCGATTTTAGGGCATCTTCACGTCCATTATCTTTAAGCTCATAAATTGCACGTTCAATAGCGGCAGGAAAATCAGTGTATAACCCTGTATAATTTATTTCTTTTATGCTATTTAAAATGCCTTCTCTATTAGCAAATGATGCGACTGTTAAAGATATTTTAAGTTGAGCTTTCCCGTCAAAAATGATAATTCCAACACGAGTATTTTCATTTTTTTGGCTAATAAATTCTTTTATTGCTTCAGTGGCCAAAAAATTGGGGTCATTTTTTTTCATACTTCCTGAATTATCGAGCACCAACATAATATCAATCGGCAATGAGGCGCCGTCATCAGCGCTTAATTGAACTTCATTATCTAGTTCTTCAGCTAAAACTTGGTCTTCGGAAAGAGAAGTGGTTTTGTCTTTTACGCTTAAAGTATCCACTTCTGATTCAGCATCAACAATATCACTCTGCCCCAATAAGTCTTGCTCAGCACTGATATTGAAGCAAATTAAAAATAATAAAATTTTTATAATTAATTTAAGTGTTTTATGCATAAAAAAATATTCCGAAATAATAATAAATTATGTGTTGCATTTGTTCGAAAATCGATCAACCGCGAGCAACATCATTGTCTATGTTTATGAAAATCACAACAATTTTATATTAATTCTTTGACGAAACTCCGTTATTTCCCTGTGAGCAAAAAAATTAATTGCCTGTTTCAACTGGTTTGCCTTGTGTTGCGCTCCATTCGCTCCATGAGCCCGCGTAAAGCCTAGGCAAATTCAACCCTGCATGTGCTGCTGCAAGTAAATTATGGCATGCCGTAACTCCTGAACCACAATAAAAAACAGCATTCTCAGATGGGGTTTTTCCAAACAATTCTTCGAATTCTTTTAATAATATATGTTGTTTTTTAAAACATCCTGTTTCAGTTAAATTATTTTTCCAAAATCTATTTTTTGCCCCCGGAATATGCCCCGCAGCTTTATCAATAGGTTCAGATTCCCCTCTGTACCTGGATGGCTCTCTTGAATCAACAATTAGATTAAAGTTTCTCATTTTTTCAATATTCACTAAAGTTTTGTCTAATGATGTATTGTTAAATTGGCTTGTTATACGTATTTCATTTTTTGAACTAACCGTTCCACCTGAATCAACCCAATGTTGCCAACCACCATCTAGAACAGCAACTTTATCGTGCTGCATATGTTTTAACATCCACCAAAGACGAGCTGCAAATGAGCCAAAAGTATCATCATAAACTACGACTAATTTTTCTTTGCAAATTCCTAATTCTGAAAATAATTTATTTATTGTTTTTTTATCTGGTAAAGGGTGCCTCCCTCCGTTTATAGCAGGAGGTCTGCTTAAATCTAGATGTAAATCAACATAAATAGCGCCAGGAATATGTGATTGTAAATAAGCTTCTCTGCCTGCACTCTTATTCATTAGATCGTAACGCGCATCAAAAATGATTAAGTTAGTGTTATTTAATTGATCAAAAAGTGAATTGGAATCAATGAGTGTTGTGAACATAAATAATGCCCTGTCATTAAAAAAAATAAAGTGATGAAATGTGAACTATATCACAACGTTAAAATGAAAATGTGAACTATTTCACAAGGTTATGTTGATTTATGTGAGCAATTTCACAAGCTTTCATTATCTATATACATATACTCTTATTATAATTTGAAGCATTATGTTAACGAATATTTTATCAAAACCAATCGAAGTTGCCATTGGCGATCATGTTCATAAGTTCAGCTCTCTCGCTGATTTTGAATTTAGTCTCGCTGGTCGAACATCAGTGCCCATTGAAAAATTTAAGGAAGTAATAAAATTATCTCTTGGGGAATTAAAAAAAGAATTTAAGAAAATAAAAGTAATTGAAAAAGAATTAGTTTCAATACTTTCAACATCAATATCTCAACCTGGAAGTATTAATCGAGCATTGCGTGAAATTGATATTAAAATATTTTCACAAGACCACGACTGGAGAGCAATAATTAGCGCACTTCATGCTGGTAATGAAGAACTAAATGATTTCCGACATATTGGTGTTGTTAAATACTTACAATATCTCTCATCAATTCAAGAAATATTACAAGAACTTTATTCTGAAAAGAAAAGAGAAATCCTTGCCTCATCTCTATCATATGCGAATAATGATAAAGCCTTAAAGGTTAGAGCTAAAACTACTGAGATGGAAAGACTATCAAAAGGAGAAAATGTAACCATCCATGTAAACAAAGGAGAACAAATTGATGTCTTATTATCAAATCATAAATGTATGATTGTTGGCGGAGAAACAAGTGCAGAGTTTGTCGATGAATCTGGGCACCGTCATGATTTAAAAAATGGGAAAAATATTATTGGTCGAGGTGCTAGCAGTGATATTGTTATGAGCCAAAACTTGCGAGATATCTCACGTATGCATATGGTTATTGAAGGTGCGGACACAAATATGCTCTATTTAACTGACTTATCGTCACATGGTACCTATATCCCGGCAAAATATTTGACGGATAACAGCCTCAGTCAAAGTCTTATCTAAAAATTAATAAGTTATGATATAACTGTATCGCGCCTAAATATAAGCGGTACCCTCCAGAGGATTGCTAAAAAAGTAATCCATGTATTAATGCTTTCTGATAGAATCCCCCACCCTGTACAATTAAAAAAATAACATAAAAACTTGAGTAAAATACACTATGAGTACAATATTTAATCCTGAAAAACTAGCAAATGAATATGAGAATGAATCCCCAGAGAAAATTATTAAATTAGCTCTAGAGAACTTCAATAATATCGCAATCTCTTTTAGCGGTGCGGAAGATGTAGTTCTTATCGATATAGCGAAAAAAATACAGTCCGATGTGAAAGTATTTTCACTTGATACAGGACGCTTACATGCAGAGACCTATCGCTTTATTGAACAAGTACGAGAACATTACAAAATTGAAATTGATGTGCTCTCTCCCGACACTAAATCTTTACAAGAATTTGTATACAAAAAAGGATTGTATAGTTTTTATAAAGATGGCCATAAAGAATGTTGTGGTATACGTAAAGTTGTCCCATTAAGACGCAAACTCAGCACGCTAAATGCTTGGATAACAGGTCAACGTAAAGACCAAAGTCCAGGCACAAGAATTACTGTGCCCGTAGTTGAGAATGACGGTGCTTTTTCTACCCCTGAAAATAAATTAATGAAATTTAATCCTCTCTCAAACTGGTCTTCGACTCAAGTTTGGGAATACATAAGATCTAATGATGTTCCATTCAACAATCTGCATGAACAAGGTTTCATTAGCATTGGTTGTGAGCCTTGTACAAGACCGGTATTGCCAAATCAACACGAACGAGAAGGTCGTTGGTGGTGGGAAGATGCTACTCAAAAAGAATGTGGCTTACATGCGGGTAATCTAAAAAAATAAATATGCATATCACATTCGTTAAAAAAATAAAAACAGATGGAACGCCATGTCGCAAATGCGCTGAAGTACAAGCTCGTCTTGAAAAAGATAACTACATCCGGAAAATAGATGAGATAGTTATAGCTGATGAAAATAATAAAAATAGTAAGGGCATGCGATTAGCAAAAGAATATGGTATTGAACAAGCGCCATTTTTTATTGTGGATGATGAGAAAAAAGGTATAGCTATATATACAGTCTACTTTAAATTTATTAGTGAAATTTTTAATGAAAAAATTAACGAAAAAGAGATAGCTAAAGAAATACTAGACGCCGATCACAACTTGGATTATATCTAAGATATATCAAGCAAAATAAGTGGATTTTTTATTTACAATTGCGGGTTTTTTAGTTGGGTTCGTTATCGGTATGACCGGTGTTGGCGGTGGCTCTCTAATGACTCCTATTCTTGTACTTGGATTTTCAATTCCACCCGCTATTGCTGTAGGTACTGATTTATTATATGCCGCTATCACAAAATCTGTTGGTGTTTTTGCTCACCATAAACATGGTAACATTAAATGGAAAGTTGTTGCGTTACTTTCTATGGGCAGTATACCTGCATCGTTCTGCTCAATCTTCGTTATTAAACAACTCAATAATGCCAGCATCAATTATGATGGATTAATATTATCAACATTGAGTTTTGCCATGATATTAACTGCTATTTTTTTAATTTTCCGTAATCAGTGGCATAAATTAAGCAAGAATGAACATTTTGCTTTTGTACAAATACTTCATAAAAAATTTACAAAACCTTTTACCATTTTTGCAGGTATTTTAATTGGTACGCTCGTTACTTTCTCTTCTGTTGGTGCGGGTGTAATAGGTGCTGCATTCTTATTTTTCCTATATCCAAAATATAGAACAATTGAAATTGTGGCAACTGATCTTGCTCATGCTATTCCAATAACTGCAATTGCAGGGATTGGGCATGCAAATTTAGGTACCGTTGATTACATTCTGCTTTTTAGTTTAATCGTTGGCTCATTACCCGGCATCTATCTCGGAAGCCAAGTTGGTAATTTGATACCTGACAAAATTATGCGCACACTACTAGCAAGTATGTTATTGATAATTGGAGTTTTATTAATTCTATAAAAACCCTGCATATCGGCAGGGGTTTTAATTAATACAATTAGATATCAGATATGAGTATGACGATAATCTTCGATTATGATTGCCATACGATCCTTTATTAGTAATTTTTCTTTTTTGAGTATCTCTAAATCAAAATCATCAATACTGAGATAACCTTGGTTTGCCTCTTTTACTTTGCTCTTTAATTGGCAATGTTTATTATAGAGTCTTCTGAAATTCTTATTTTTATCTATCAAAGATTGCACAATTTCTTGATCTTGTTCAAACATAACATCTCCTCTCCAACTGAGTTGGAAATATTATAAATGTAAATAGTAGATTAACGAACGTTGGTTCTGACCTCCTGTATTTTAATCACAGTTAAATCAAGGCCAAAAGAAATGAATTGCTTTTGATATATTTTCATATTTTTTACAATTACTACATTAATACTAATTTCAAGAATTTCAAGAAGAATATTTGTGTTATATTAATCAATTCATTAAAGTCATATTTGAAAGTATTGATTGTTAATTACTGAATATGTATTTGAAATTTATCCAAATAAAAATCTAATGACTATTATTAAAAACATTACATATTTTGCTTTGATAATGTTGGTTTTTTTACGCTCAGCTACCCCTTCTGAAACTAATCAGGAGTTTAATTTAGCTGAGATTGCAAAGAATAACTATGTTCATACTGGCAATCATGTCTCGATTGAGGATGTAGGAAATGATGATATTGCTAATATTGGGTTTATCGTTGGTAATAATTGTGTTGCTGTTATTGATACCGGCGGCTCAATAAAAACGGGAAAGAAACTCAAAAATAGTATTCGCGAGATAACAAATAAACCAATCTGTTATGTAATCAACACGCATGTACATTTTGACCACATTCTAGGTAATAAAGCATTTCTTGATGAAAATCCTAATTTTGTAGGCCACAAAGACTTAGCAGAGGCGATTAATCGGAATAGAGATTTTTTTCTAACTCAATTCAAAAATAATTTAGGGCTTAAGGCAAAAGCCTCGGATATTATAGGACCAAATATTTTGATTGAAGAATCAACGGAATTAGAACTAGGTGGTCGCACTTTGACCTTGATCCCGTTCTCAATATCTCATAGCCATAGTGATTTGATAGTTATTGATAATAAAACAAAAACTCTTTGGGCCGGAGATCTAATTTTCAAAGAACGCATACCATCATTAACGGGTAGCTTAAAAGGCTGGATAAAAACAATAGATAAAATAAAGAAATTAGATGTACAGAAAGTGATTCCTGGTCATGGTGGAATTGCTAAATCGCTAGCAGAGGCTTTGAAGCAACAACAAGATTATTTTAAACTTTTACTAAATCAAACACGAAAAGCTATTGCCGAAGGTACATTTATAAATGAAGCGATGGAAAATATAGATAAAGATAACCAATTAAAATGGCTATTGCACGACTACCAACATTCAACCAATGTCTCAAAAGCTTATACTGAGTTAGAATGGGAGTAATTTTGTTATATAATTGTGTAAATATATTGCAATCAAAAAATTATGCCTAATTACGATTATTTTTGTAAAAAAAATGGTAAAACCGTAGAGGTAAGCCATGACATCAATACTAAACTAAAAACTTGGGGCGAAGTCTGTTTTGTTGGCCAAATCTCGCTCGGGGATACAGATGTCTTAGCTCCTGTTAGACTCGTTATTAACCCCCCTTCCATAAGTATCCCTACTAGCAACTCTGAACTTAAAGAAGTTGGCTTTACAAAATTAGTGAAGCGTGATGATGGTGTTTATGAAAATGTAACCGCAACTGATGGGGAAAAAAGATATATGAAAGCTGGTGACGAATCATCTCTTCCGCATATAGATAAGAAAATCTCAAGTTAACTGTAAAAATTTTTGTATACCTTATTATTTCTATCTAAAAATAACTATTATTTCTAAATGAGAATAGTTATCATATAGAAAACAACACAAACACAAGGAGTTAGAATGAGATCAAATCTATCTTATATTTTTTCTTTTATGTTTATATGTTTATTAATAAATCAGAATTTATATGCTAGCGGTTCAATGAGTGATAATGAAATTAATAATGTTTCAAGAACTAATGTAAGCAATAAAAATGATCGGGAACGCCTCTCAAAAGCAGCTGCGTTATTAAGTAATTATGAAATAGAGGCAAAAAAACTACTCGCCATGCTAGATGCAAGTGGGTTGAATTCAGAAATAATACAAAATAAAGCAAAAGAATTATTAAACTTATCTGAAATAGTTATTCAAAGCGCACAATTTAGATTACCTCAATGTAATGATTATCTAAAAAAAACATTGTTACTAAAAAGAAACTTAGAAAACATTTCACACGACATATTAGAAAAGGATTACCATCACGACGGTGCACTCCCCAAAGCGCCTGGTGAGTGTTATCACACAAAAGATTTATTTGTTCACCCTGCAACAGTATACGTATTAGTAAGAGATGACCCGTCTCTTATTGATAAGACAAAGTTGTCTATTAATACGGAAATAACAGAGGTGCTTGCTCATATAGAACTAGTAAGGCAATTAGTAATCTATTAATTTTTTTAAAAATAAAAAGCCCTTATCTATTAGATAAGGGCTTTAAATATAGAAGCCTGGCAGTGACCTACTTTCGCATAAGGAAACCCCATACTATCATCGGCGCTAAATGGTTTCACTTCCGAGTTCGAGATGGAATCGGGTGGTTCACACTTGCTATTGCCGCCAGGCAAACTGTTGGGTGCGTTATCATTAAACAACGCAACCGCATTTAGAAAATTGATTACTTAAATACAAAGTATTTGTTACGTCACAAACTGCTTGAGTATTATATGGTCAAGCCTCACGGGCAATTAGTACTGGTTAGCTTCACACATTACTG
>CAJWQR010000038.1 GCA_913045195.1 uncultured Legionellales bacterium
TGTGCTGCATCACGCAACCATTCAAAAAGTACAGATTCTGTATTTAATAACCATACATCCGCCTGTTCTAATCTTGTCAGCGCGGTCTCATAGCTCGTTAGTTTGCGCGAGGCAATTGCATCACTAACAACAAAAACATCATACCCCTTTTCTATAAATTCTAGCGCTGTTTGTAACACACAAATATGTGATTCCAGACCTATCAGGATAATTTGCTTTTTATTTAGTTTATCTAGATGTTCTAAGAGACCTTCGGCTTCAAGACCTGAGAAACTAGTCTTTTCAAAACACTTGGATGTTTCGTTTAATTTATCTTTTACAAAACTCTCGATACCACCTAATCCTTTTGAATATTGCGTAGTTGCTATAACAGGTACATTTAATTGATTTGCGGCAGTTAATAATATGTTGGCATTACTTTTTAATCGATTAATTACTTTCACTGGCATCACAGCGCTTAATTTTTCTTGAATATCAACAATCATTAAGCAGCTAGCATTAACGTCACATAATAAATTTTTACAATTTTTCACCATTATTTTATTAACCACGTATTAATTAAATTAAGGTCATCAGGGGAAAGTGTTCCTGCTGCCCGCTTGAGTTTTAATGTGTTTAAAATATACTCATATTTTGCATTACTGTAATCACGACGAGCTTTTGATGTTGTTCTTTGTGATGCAACAACATCAACGGCAGTACGAGTTCCGACTTCAAATCCTGCTTCAGTTGCAAGCAGAGCTGTTTCACTAGAAACAACAGCTTGTTTTAGTGCATTTACCTGGCTAATACCAGATATAACGCCTAAGTAAGCCCCCCTTGTACTTCGTTGTGCGGCTCGCCTTGCTTTTTCAAGATAATGCGTTGATTGATTATAACTTTCATGGGCTTCACGTGTTTTGGAACTAACAATTCCGCCTGAATATATCGGAATATTTAATTCCAAACCAATCGCAGACCGGTCCGTTCTTGTACTTCCAAATCGACCACCAGTTGAATCATAACCATGCGACGCAACTATATCAACTGTAGGTAAATGACCCGCTGATTGCTTCTTAATTTCCTTTCTGGCAGCTTCTAGAGCATAATTTGCGGCACTTACATCAAGATTTTGTTCTATTGCCAATTGTGTCCAGCTATCAATCTCCTCCGGGCTTGGTTTTACTAATATTATATTTTCACCAAGGCTATCAAATTTATCAATGTATTCACCTGTTAATTCACGTACTTCTTCTTTCGCATTATCGACTGTATTTATTGCCTGAATTTCTTGCGCTATCGCAAGATCATAACCCGCTTGCGCTTCCTGAACATCGGTGATCGCACTTAAACCGACTTCAAAACGTTGATTAGCTTGTTCTAATTGTCTACTTAATGATTTCACTTCAATCTTTGCGAATTCTAGATTATCTAAACTTATTAAAACATTAAAATAATTTTCACTAACATTAATGATTAAGTCCTGTTGTGCTTTAGCTAGTTTTATCTCTGATTCTTTTATTTGACTATCGGCTTGTTCAAGAGCAATAAAACTATCGCGTCTAAACAGAGGCTGAGTGATACTTAAGCTATAACCATGACTATTAAAATCGATTTCACCATCAGAACCAATTGATGAACCAGATGTAGTGATGTCTTGCGCATTTCTTTTAGTGTTACCGCTGAGATTAATAGAAGGTAATAATTTTGACAGAGCCTGCGGTTTTGATTCAATTACGGCGCGATGTATTGAAATCTCTTGCTGATATACGGGATCATTTCTTTCAGCTAATGAATAAATACTCACTAAATCAGCTGAGAAACAATTCATAGTAATTAGAATTGTCAGAGTACAAATTAATATCTTCTTAATTAGTAAAGTTATTGCCATAAGTTCGTTAGTTGTAATTATTTAATGCGAAATATTTTATCAATATTGCGCCATATCGGTATCGATAGTTTTAGCCCATGAATCGATTCCGCCATCTAAGTTTAGGACCTTAGTAAAGCCATTATCTTCAAGATAATTGCAAACTTGAAAACTGCGCACACCATGATGACAAATTGCGACAATTTCATCATTAGCATTTAGTTCATTGATTAACTTTTCAGTCTCGGACATGCTGATATTTACTGAGCCTTCAATTTTACATATAGAAAATTCCCATGGTTCGCGCACATCAAGTAATATTGGTTTATCGCCAGCATCAAGCCTTTTTTTCAGTTCTTCAGGGAGTATTGTTTGCATTATTTAAATTAGAAGCTTGGAAGCTTAGATTATTAGTTTTAAAAATCCATATTAATTTTAGTTGTAGTTATCAGTTGCATTATATAGCATGTCATAAAGCTAGGGGCGCCTAATTTTGGCTGAGATTTACCCTTGACCTGATCTGGTTAGTACCAGCGTAGGGAAGCAAGCCTCAAAATATTTTGCGCTCTTTTTTGTCATTTTTTATTAACACAAGAGGTTAGTATGAGTGCAATTTCAGACTCCATTTTAAGCCACACAGCAATAGTCGATGAAGAAATAATAAAGCCTATTCCTAATTCAAAGAAAACTTATGTTACAGGTTCACGTTCAGATATATCGGTTCCTATGCGAGAGATTGCTTGCTCCCCAACACAAACCAAAGAAGGACTGGAAGAAAATATTTCAGTTACAGTATATGACACTTCAGGGCCATATACAGATCCAAATACAACGATTGATATACGCAAAGGATTAAAGCCACTAAGAAAACTATGGATTGAGGAACGTAACGATACCGATCAACTTAATGGCCCATCGTCAATTTATGGTGTTCAACGTCTAAATGAACCTGAATTAAAACGTTTGCGTTATGCGGAACCGCCGAAACCTCGTGTCGCTAAATCAGGTAAGAATGTTAGTCAGATGCATTATGCAAGGAAAGGAGTTATTACTCCGGAAATGGAATTTATTGCTATTCGTGAAAATCAACGTGTATGTGAATATAAAGATAAAAATTTATCTAAATTTCACCAAGGTGTGCCATGGCTGAGTAATTTACCTAAAGAAGTAACCCCTGAGTTTGTAAGAAATGAGGTCGCCACAGGCAGGGCAATTATACCGGCGAATATAAATCATCCTGAATCAGAACCGATGATTATCGGCCGTAATTTCTTAGTTAAAATTAATGCCAACATTGGAAATTCAGCGGTAAGCTCATCGATAGAGGAAGAGGTTGAGAAAATGACATGGGCCATTCGTTGGGGTGCTGATAATGTTATGGATCTATCTACAGGGAAAAATATTCATGAAACACGAGAGTGGATTATTAGAAATTCACCAGTACCTATTGGCACAGTACCCATCTACCAAGCTTTAGAGAAAGTAAATGGTAAAGCTGAAGAGTTAACATGGGATATTTATAAGGATACTTTGATTGAACAAGCAGAGCAGGGAGTGGATTATTTTACAATTCACGCAGGGGTGCGTTTACCATACATTCCACTAACAGCAAAACGTGTTACAGGCATTGTTTCGCGTGGCGGATCTATACTAGCCAAATGGTGTTTAGCCCATCATAAAGAAAATTTTCTTTATTCACATTTTGAAGAAATATGTGAAATTATGAAAGCTTATGATGTATCTTTTTCATTAGGCGATGGTTTGAGACCAGGTTCGATAGCAGATGCAAATGATGAAGCGCAATTTTCTGAGTTAAAAACACTCGGCGAGTTGACAAAAATTGCCTGGAGACATGATGTGCAAACTATGATTGAAGGTCCGGGCCACGTCCCAATGCACATGATCAAAGAAAATGTTGATTTAGAAATGAAAGAATGCAGTGAAGCACCGTTTTATACGCTAGGACCATTAACAACAGATATTGCGCCAGGCTATGATCACATTACATCTGCAATAGGGGCAGCAATGATTGGTTGGTATGGCACTGCTATGTTGTGTTATGTCACACCAAAGGAACATTTAGGGTTACCCGGCAAGGATGATGTTAAAGAAGGTATTATTACATATAAGATAGCTGCACATGCTGCTGATTTAGCCAAAGGCCATCCTGCCGCACAACTTAGAGATAATGCGATATCTAAAGCACGTTTCGAATTTCGCTGGGAAGATCAGTTTAATCTTGGCTTAGATCCTGAAAGGGCGCGTGACTTTCATGACGAAACATTACCAAAAGAAGGGCATAAAGCAGCGCATTTCTGTTCGATGTGTGGACCTAATTTCTGCTCTATGAAGATTACCCAAGATGTTAGAGACTATGCGGAAAAAAAAGGTTTAGAAAATCTTAATGAAGTTTTAGAAAAAGGCATGGACGATATGTCAAAAGAGTTTAAGGAAAAAGGCGGAGAAATTTATAATAAGCTTTAAATAGACGTAATCATTCTCACATAATTTTATGACAAGGAAAGAATTTCTCTGTTGGAACGTATTGTTTAATAATTTCCTCGCAGAATTTTAGCATATCATTCCGTAAATTTTCTGGATAACAAATCATATTATCTTCTTCGCTTAATGGGGACGCTAAAAGTAATTCATCAGGGTAAAGTTTTTCTAATTTACGAAAAAAACCTTTCGGCAAACGAAAACTACCCAAACTGATAGAATGAACCAATTGAAGATCAATTTTTGAGAAGATATTATCAAATAATTCGTTATATTCTTTGGTAAAAGTTTTTGTGTAGATGAGAGGATCAAAACGTAATCCAATTTTCCATCCCGCTTTCTGTAATTCAATTATTGCTTCTAATCTTTTAGAAACAGATGGAGTTTTATGTTCAAGTACTTTTGCAATTTCATTTGGAGTAAAACTAAAAGCAACAATACAATTACTTATTGGCGATCTTTGTAGTAAGGATTTTATTTGCGTACTTTTCGTTCTTAATTCTATTAGGGCATTTTGATGATTTTCAAAAAAAGGTAAAAAATCAGATATAAAATTTGAAACAGAATCAAGAGCTAGACTATCGCAATCATATCCGGAAAAGAAATGCACATTATCAGAGGCATGTTTATTTAAAGTAGAATTTATCTCGTCCATAAAATCTTCATAATTAACAAATAAAATATAATGTGCTGATCGAAACATACCTTGCAAAAAACAATAACGACAATCATATATACAATTCAACATATGTGAAAAATAATAATTATATTTTGCTCCAATCCCATAATGTTTTGGTGTTGGCAGAACCATTCCTTTATGTTTTTTTGCAAGAATCAATGCAGGATTTTTTTTCTGTAATCTGAAATTTTGTGATTTACGATTAAATATTTCTGTATAACGAGTACAGCTTATTATTATTGCGCTTGGGAAACGCTCAATAATTTTTTTGGTGCGTGGGTGATCAGTAATTTCATCTTCGATATATATTGTATTAATCATTTTTAGTTTATAGAAAAATTAATATTATTTATTTTATTTTGTAGTTCTTTTAGTACTGATTTCCCTGTTGCTAGGCTCTCAGTCATCTCAAATAAATTCTCATCCGGGTATCGAATAAGTAATTTGGTTAGCAAATTACTTAGCATATGTTTTTCTGATTGCGTGAAATGCCATTTTTTTAAAAAGAGATTATAGTATTTAGGTTTTCTATTGTCGGGTGTTATATTATTTGCCAGATCTTCTAGTTCAGTTAATAGTTTTTCAATGACATTCATTTTATTTTTAACTAAAAACTCAATATTCTTTTTGTTTATCACTGACATTGATTTTTCACTATTGTCAGAAATAATTTTTAAGGAATGAATCAATTCTGATGTGCCAAATTTAACTGCGATCTGGTAAAAACCCGATGCTTCCATATCATATAAGCAGGACTTATATTTAGTTGAGGGGGATTTAAGTGAGACCAGATCTTCGCAATCACAAGGAGGATCAAATATTATTTGGGGATACCATGATAACTTATCTTCATCATCTATTATTTTATTAACTAACCGCGTTTCACCAATTTCTATGTTTTTGTGCCCAGCTATTCCGATATTTAACCAAATATTATTATCAGATGTATTGACAGACTCGTTATGATAGTTGACTGCTTTAGCCGCATTAGTTTTTCCTATACCAGTTAAAGTGAGACTTATTTTCTTATCAGCAGACAGATAGATGTTAAATAAATTATATTTATCAGATTTAATAAGATTATAATTTTCAATGATAGGATTTGCCTCACATAAAAGAGCGCAAAAAAAATGTACTGTCATTATATGTCTTTATCTTGTTTTGGAAGATGACCATCTATAAATGATTGCCATGTTTTATCTGGCTCCCATACCTTCAACATATCATTTTTTGCCTGTTCTTCAGTAATATTATTTTCAAGCACACGATAAAGATAAACAAAACACGAAACCCGCCAATTATATGCGCAGTGAATCAGTATTCTTTTATCGATAAATTGATTCATTATATTAAAAAATGATTCTAATTCGGCAGTGGTTGGTTTTTCGAAATCTACAGGAATATGAACATAATTCATGGTATTTTCTACCACAAGCTGAGCTTCATTTTCAATAGCATTAGGGGAGTTTATCAGCGCTAAATTAATTATGACCTCAACTCCGCTTTTTTTTATTATCTTAAATTGCTCACTAGTTGGTTGGGCTGATGTATGTAGCCTGTCTGATATTTGATGATAATTTTTCAGTATCTCAAGCATATTTATTTTTTATCATTTTAAATCTTTTATGGTATTCATTATTATCATATTTCTCCGATCCCTTTAGAAATATATCTATTTTTTTTAATAATTCGTTTATTGTTGCTTTAGTTTGAATTGGATCTAAATTATTGGATTCAATAATTTTTTCTAATGCAATAATTCTAAAACGATCAATACCCCAATATTTTTTTGATAATTGATCATCGTGCCCGCCATATTTATTTGTCAAAGCCTTATTGATAAATAATACAGGATATCTACTACAAATACGCAACCACATATCATAATCTTCACATGAAGGAAGTTTCTCATCAAATAAACCAACTTCGTTAAATACCTTTCTATTTATTATTACAGAGGATGGGGAAATTATGCAGAATGGTAAACATTGTTTGAAAATATAACCCCCAAATTTTTTATGTTTTTTTTGTTGGTTCTGAATTTTGTTATCTCGATACCAAATTTCATCTGTGTGGCATATTAAAGCATCAGGATTTTCATTTATTTTTTGTATCTGTTTTTCAATTTTATCTTGATGCCATGTATCATCAGAATCCAAAAAACTTATCCAATTACAGTACGTTTTATTTATTCCTGTATTTCTAGCTGCACTGACTCCTTTATTATCTTGATATATATAAGTTATTTGGGGATATTTTTCTTTAATTATCTCTTTTGTACCATCGGTTGAGCCATCATCAACAATAATTATTTGATTTACCACGTGTGATTGATTAAGAACTGAATTAATTGCCCGTTCTATATGTTTAATGCGGTTATAAGTCGGGATTATAACTGAAATTTCTGGCATGCTAGGATCAAATCTTCTCTTTAAAATAGCATAATAACGATATACGAATTTAAAAAATAATGGAACGCCTTAAAAATAAAATAGCTGTAATTACTGGTGCTAGTAGCGGCATAGGCGCTGGGATTGCTGATTTATTCTGCTCAGAGGGGGCAGATATTGTTGTTAATTACTTATCATCTAAGCAGAAAGCAGAGATAGTTGTTGAAAAAAATAAGTCACAGGGTAGACGGGTCATAGCTGTACAAGCGGATATGACTGATAAAAATGCAATCAATCATTTAATTCAAAATACACTTGAAGAGTTTGGCCGAATTGATATCTGGGTGAATAATGCTGGCGCGGATATCCTTACTGGTAAAGGTGAAAATGCCACTACTTATGAAAAACTAGAACAATTAATTCAGACTGATCTGAAGGGAACAATTAATGCTTGTTGGTCTGTAAGTGAAACGATGAAAGATCAAGGTCATGGTGTTATCGTAAATATGGGTTGGGATTTATCAATACATGGTTTTAGCGGAATAAATCCACAGATTTTTGCGGCAACGAAATCTGCTGTTCTCGGTTTTACTCGATCTTTTGCAAAAACTGTTGGCCCTGAGATTCGTGTTAACATGGTTGCGCCTGGTTGGATTATCACAGCTTTTGCAGAAGAAAATAGGGAAAAGCCTTTTTATCAAGACCGTCTTAAAGAAATACCATTAGGTCGTTTTGGTGTTCCTCGTGATATTGCTGAAGCAGTAGTTTTTTTGGCATCAGATGAATCATCTTATTTGGCAGGTGAATCAATTAATATAAATGGCGGTTTAATCTAGAAGAATATTAATCTATAAATGATTAGGTAAATAACCATAGTTAGTAATGAATCAAAGAATGAATATTATATTTCGAAAGTTTTTTTCTTCCATTAAGAAAATCAAGTTCAACTAAAAAAGCACATCCAATAATTTCTGCGCCTAGTTTTTCTATTAATCTACAACTCGCTGCTGCTGTACCACCAGTCGCTATTAAATCATCGATAAGTAGTACTCGATCATTTTTTCCTAATGCATCGACATGAATTTCTAAGGTAGCAGAACCATATTCAAGATCATAAGAGAGGCTCTCAACATTATAGGGTAATTTATTTGGTTTACGTAAAGGGACAAAGCTAATACCTAATTTCTGCGCAGCAAGACTTCCAAAGATAAATCCACGTGCCTCCATTCCTGCTATCGCTGTTAATTTTTCATTAAGAAAAGGATATATTAATTCTTCAATTGATAATTCCAATATTTTTGGTTCTTTTAGTAATGGCGTTATATCTTTAAATTGTATTCCTGGTTCTGGAAAGTCAGGTATATTTCGTATATAGGCATCTAGTTCTTCCATTTATACCCCCCGATTTCTATTTTCCGAAGCTACTAACTTTGTAAGGCTTATGTAATCAATCTTTCCTGTCGCTAATATAGGTATTTCAAGTGTAGTTATAATTTTTTTTGGTGTAATTAATTTACTGATATGATTTTCTTTTGCTATTTTTTGCAACTCTTTAAGATTCGCTTTTTTGTTTTCTGTAACAAGTATTATTCTCTCTCTTTTATTTTCATCAATAATACTAACACAGGCATTTTTCGTTTGAGGCCATGTTAGAGCGGCTAATTCCTCGGCAGCTGATAGTGAAACCATTTCTCCACCGATTTTAGCAAACCTTTTCGCACGACCCAATATTGTGATAAACCCTTCTTTATCTACGTCAGCAATATCACCTGTATCATACCAACCAGAACCTTTTTCAGTTGAAGGTGGTTGTAATACTCCAGGGCTATTATGAAGTAAATATCCAAGCATAATATTAGGCCCCTTTACTACGAGTCGCCCACCTTTTTTGATACCTTCAACAGATTTAATATAATAATTCATATCTTCCATGATACGACCCACAGTCCCTTCTTTATTCCATTTTAAATCATTAACTGATATCACAGGACTTGTTTCAGTTACACCGTAACCCTGTAATATTTTTATGTTAAATTTCTCCTGCCACAGCTTTATTGTGTCTCTATGGAGTTTTTCTGCGCCAGCAACAGTGTACTTTAAAGTTTTAAAATCGTTTGCAGTGGCATAATGCGCATAACCCTTAAAAAAAGTATTTGTTCCAAAAAGAATTGTAGCCTTGAGTTTAAAAATTAATTCAGGAATGACGCGATAATCAAGTGGTGTTGGATAAAGAAATATTTTTGCTCCCCCAAATAAAGGCATCAAAAAACCAGCATTAAGTCCAAATGAGTGATACAAGGGGAGACAACAGAATATAGTGTCGGATGGGCTAAATTCTATATGACATCTAACTTGCGCATAATTAGATAAGAGATTTCTATGGGATAGCGCAACTCCTTTAGGATGACCCTCGGAGCCCGAGGTGAATAAAATAACTGCAGTCGCATCAGGGTCTTTGTTGATTTTTTGTTTATAGTAATATTTTGTAACATTCAATTGCATTAGAAATGCTGAAATTTTTGAAGTTATACTAATTTTTTCCTTAATATCTTCCAGATAATAAATCGTATACTTTTTATTAAGCTCCTTAACGGTATTCTCAAGTTTTGCTTTTTCAATAAAAAGTTTCGAGGTATAAATGACTTTTATTTGGGCCGTTTCACAAGCTCTTCTGATTGCAAATGCTCCAGAAGAAAAATTCAGCATGGCAGGTACTCGACCTATAAATTGCAGAGCAAAAAATAAAATCGGCAGGGTATTTGTATTAGGAAGCATAATACCGATATTCTCAGATATACTTGAATCTTTTCTTACAAAAATACTTAGTAAAATACTTCGTAGAATTATATTTTTATAGCTTAATGGTTTTCGATTAACATCTTCTATGATTTTATATTGCTTACCATGCTCACTACATGCATCAAGCAATGCAGAGAATAGTGTTTTTTTCTGCTCAAAACTTGTATAAATATTATTTTTCATCAAGTTCTGTATTCTTTTAGAGTTGTTTATTAATCAATATTAGTCAAGCTCCAGTGAAGTTTTTTTTGATGATTAAAGTTTGACCTGGTTTTAAATATCTATTCTTTTTTAAGTTATTCCATTCAAGAAGATCTGTAACATGGATATCAAATCTTCTTGCTATTAACCATAAGGAGTCGCCTTTTTTTACTGTATATTCAGTTGTTGATTGATTATGAATAACTGTTTGCACTACATTATCTTTCTGATCCTTTGTATCTTCATTGATCTTTAAAGTTTGACCTGGTTTTAAATATCTATTCTTTTTTAAGTTATTCCATTCAAGAAGATCTGTAACATGGATATCAAATCTTCTTGCTATTAACCATAAGGAGTCGCCTTTTTTTACTGTATATTCAGTTGTTGATTGATTATGAATAACTGTTTGCACTACATTATCTTTCTGATCCTTTGTATCTTCATTGATC
>CAJWQR010000039.1 GCA_913045195.1 uncultured Legionellales bacterium
AAATGGTGGGCCGTGGGCGATTCGAACGCCCGACCAATGGATTAAAAATCCACTGCTCTACCGGCTGAGCTAACGGCCCCTATTCTTACATTTACTAAATTAAATACTCGTTCAAAAAATATATTGTATGTTGAGTAACGGCGGCGATAATACCCAAGAATTGCTCTCGGGTAAAATATAAACTGCAAGTGTGCTATTTTCTCTTGATTTTGTTAACGTATCGCCATATTTTCAACGCTATTACCAATAATTAAATTATTTGGAGTTTTAAAATAAGTGCCAATTTACGAATACAAATGCGACATATGTGATCACCAATTCGAGATATTACAAAAAATAAATGATGTGCCTGCAAAAACATGTCCTAAATGTAATTCGTATAGCCTACGTAAGCTCGTCTCGGCAGCTGCCTTTAAACTAAAAGGCACGGGCTGGTACGAAACTGACTTTAAAACCAAAAAACCAAAGAAGGGCAATAATGCTGCTAAAAAAAATAAAAATGCCCAAAAAAAAGCACCGGAGGGACCAGCAAGTAAATCGGAGACAAATTTGAAAGATTCTACGAATAAGAATAAAGAAAAGACAAAAACACCCATCAACAAATCTAGTTCTTGAGTAGAATACCCACCTAAATGGCCGCATTAAAAAAATATATCATTGCAGGACTTCTCGTTTGGCTACCATTTGCGGCCACTGTGGTTATCGTTAAACTTTTAATTGATTTGCTGGATAAGACCATACTGCTATTACCCCCGGAATGGCACCCAGTGGCTTTGCTTGGATTTTCCATCCCTGGCTTTGGCATCATTTTAGCTTTATCAATACTGTTATTAACCGGAATGCTTGCAGCTAACCTCTTCGGTCGTCGTTTTGTTGAAATCTGGGAACGTATACTGAACAAAATTCCATTAGTCAGATCGATCTATAGCAGTATTAAACAAATCTCGAACACTATCTTTGACCCCAGTGGTAAATCTTTTCGCAAGGTGGTGATGCTTCAATACCCAAGAAAAGGTCTCTGGAGTATTGGCTTTTTAACTAACGATAATGTAGGGGATGAAATGAGTGCTGTTGATGACCAGTTAGTTGCCGTATTCATACCCACTACCCCGAATCCAACCTCGGGTTTTATTATTATGACAAGAAGTGATGAGATAACCGAACTGGGCATGAGTGTCGAAGAGGGCTTCAAATTTATCATTTCTATGGGCGTTATTATCCCGGATGGCCCTGCCCATGCAGAATTAGAACGGAATAAAGTTGCGCAATCATTGGCCGACTCGTAAGATTTCGCCCTTTGTTCATATTAGGTGGAAATAATTAAATGCGTACTCACTACTGCGGCGAATTAAATAGTAGTCATATCGACCAAGAAATCGAACTATGTGGTTGGGTGCATCGTCGTCGAGACCACGGTGGCGTTATTTTTCTAGACCTTCGTGACCGCGCTGGATTGGCGCAAATTGTATTTGACCCAGATCGGGCAGAGTCTTTTGTAATCGCTGATTCTGTTAGAAATGAATTCGTCATAAAAATAACCGGTAAAGTACGCCATCGCCCTGAAGGAACAATTAATTCTGATTTAACAACGGGCGAAATTGAAATTCTGGGGTATTCCATAGAAATTCTGAATAAATCAAAAACACCGCCTATCCAAATAGATGATGAGCACGTTCATGATGATATAAAACTACGTTATCGTTATATAGATTTACGTCGTTCTCTAATGCAAAAAAATCTCCAATTAAGATCAAAAATAGTCAAAGAATTACGAGCCTTTTTAGATAATAAAGGTTTTCTCGATATAGAAACCCCGATGTTAACTAAAGCAACCCCCGAAGGGGCTCGAGATTATTTGGTGCCTAGCCGTACTCAACCTGGAAATTTTTTCGCTCTTCCACAATCACCGCAATTATTTAAACAATTATTAATGATAGCTGGTATGGATCGCTATTATCAAATTGTGCGCTGTTTTCGTGATGAAGATTTACGTGCTGATCGACAACCTGAATTTACTCAGCTTGATATAGAAACATCATTTTTAAATGAAAATGATATTACAAGTCTCACGGAAGAAATGATCGACTTATTATTTAAAAAAGTTTTAGATATTAAACTACCATCACCCTTCCCGCGGATGAGTTATCAAGAGGCAATGAATCGGTACGGCAGTGACCGACCAGATATCAGAAATCCACTTGAATTAATTAATGTAGGTGACTTAATGAAAACAGTGGATTTTAAAGTTTTCTCCGGCCCAGCAAACATGGAGGATAGCCGGGTTGCTGCATTAAATGTGCCTGGCGGGTGCTCGTTGACACGAAAAGAAATAGATGACTACACAGCTTATGTTAGTCAGTTTGGGGCCAAAGGACTTGCCTACATAAAAGTAAATGACGTCACATCGGGACGCGAAGGATTACAGTCGCCGATATTAAAATTTTTACCCGACGATGTAGTAAAAAATATTATTGAGAGAACGAAAACAATGAACGGTGATTTAATATTCTTTGGTGCTGATAAAACAAAGATCGTTAATGATGCGTTAGGTTCTCTTCGTAGTAAGCTTGGCTATGATTTAAATTTACTAAAAGATAAATGGGCGCCAGTATGGATCATAGATTTTCCTATGTTCGAATATAATAATGAAGAAAAACGCTGGGAATCATTACATCATCCATTTACCTCACCAAATACGGATGATATTGAATCTGTTAAAAAAGATCCTGGGGGGGCCATATCTAGAGCTTATGACTTAGTTATGAATGGCATAGAACTGGGTGGTGGCTCAATTCGTATACATGATGCGGAAATGCAAAAAGCTGTATTAGAACTTCTCGGCATTGAAAAAAAAGAAGCTCAAGAAAAATTTGGTTTTCTTATAGATGCGCTTAGTTTTGGTTGCCCACCACATGGTGGTATTGCCTTTGGACTCGACCGCACTGTAATGTTAATGACCGAAAGCGAATCTATTCGAGATGTTATTGCATTTCCAAAAACTCAAACCGCAAGCTGTTTACTTACCTCAGCCCCTGCCAGCGCAAGCACAAAACAATTGCAGGAATTGGGGATCAAGCTCTCAAAACCAAAATCTGAATAAAATATAGCTTCCTTGCTTGTCTAAAGCTACTTAGTAAGTTTATATTTCTATTATGAACTCAGAATCCACCCCCTATCATTCGTATTCATTGAATAAAGAACAAATACCCCCTGTCATTGTAGAAAAACTTGATGATATTGAGCGCATTAATTTAAAAGAAAAAATTAAGGACAAACTAAAACAACAAGGGGCTGTTATCGTTTCGCACTATTACGCAGATTCCGACTTACAGCTTCTTGCAGATGAAACAGGAGGTTGTGTTTCTGATTCTTTGGATATGGCTCGCTTTGGAAACGAATCCAATGCTAAAACTTTAGTTGTTTGTGGTGTTAAATTTATGGGTGAAACTGCAAAAATATTAAACCCAGAAAAACGTATATTAATGCCTGATTTGAATGCAAATTGCTCATTAGATATTGGCTGCCCAGAGGATGAATTTTCAAAGTTCTGTGATGCGCATCCTGACCACGTTGTTGTTGTCTATGCCAATACGAGTGCCGCAGTAAAAGCAAGAGCCGACTGGATGGTCACCTCTGGTAGTGCCGTAGATGTAATAAAATATCTTGCGGCTAATAATAAAAAAATTATCTGGGCTCCAGATAAATATTTAGGTGATTATGTTCAAAAAAAATCTGGGGCCGAAATGTTAATATGGCAAGGATCTTGTGTCGTACATGAAGAATTTAAAGGTAATGAGCTAGAATCACTTCGTAAGATTCATCCGGACGCAAAAGTATTAGTGCACCCTGAATCACCATCATCAGTAATTGCGCAAGCTGATATGGTTGGCTCAACAACAGCAATAATTAAAGCGGTTGCCAGAATGGATGCAAAAGAATTTATTGTGGCTACAGATAAAGGGATTTTCCATAAGATGAATGAAGTGGCTAATAATAAAATACTTATCGAAGCACCAACAGCAGGGAAAGGAGCTACCTGTATAAGTTGCGCACATTGCCCGTGGATGGCAATGAATAGTTTAAAAAAGTTATTGCATGTTCTCGAAACAGGAAAAAATGAAATCTTTGTAGAAAAAAATATCATCAATCGCGCTAAAGGCTCAATAGAAAAACTTCTTAAATTCGCGCACGGCAATGAAAGAGCGGGGCTTGCTAATGATGCCTAATGCTCGACTATTTTATGTCTAGTTCTATTCTCTTTATTCATGGTTTATTTATGAATGGTATGGATATGTCATTACTTAGATATCGTTTCAAAAAAAGTGGGTATAATACGTTTCAATTTAGTTATAAAAGCACACAACATACACCGCTTGAGAATGCGCATAAACTTTCTGAATTTATTTGTTCGATTCAATCTAGGAAGATACATGTTGTGTGTCATAGTTTAGGCGGTTTAGTTCTACGACATTATTTGAATTTATACCCCGCAAAAAATCTAGGGAACATTGTTATGCTTGGGACACCAAACGAAGCAAGTATTTTTGCATATAAACTTTTAGAATTGAAGATAGGTAAAAAATTACTTGGGAAAAGTATAGTAAACGGCCTAACCGGTAAACTACCGAAGTGGGACAATAAATATAAGCTTGGCATTATCGCTGGAAATTTCCGACTAGTTTATCGGCTTATTTCTCCTATAATTAAAAGCGCAAACGATGGCATAGTGTCCGTAGAAGAAACGAAACTTGATGGTTCTATAGATCATATAACACTTAAGTTATCACATACATTTGGGCTCTTGTTTTCCATAAAAGCATTTCAACAAACAAAATACTTTTTAGAACACTCCTCTTTTATACACAAATAGTTTTTTTCAGTCTTGCCTTGGGCGTCTCCTGTACGAGTGTTATAATTAGAGCTACTCTAATAAACATCATCATCAAAATCGGGCATCAAAATTGCAATGGCTGGTCATAGTAAATGGGCAAATATCCAACATCGTAAAGGTCGACAAGACGCAAAACGTGGAAAACTTTTCACAAAATTAATAAGGGAAATTACAGTTGCTGCGAAATTAGGCGGTAGTGATTCAAGCGCTAATCCTAGATTACGTGCTGCCATTGATAATGGTCTATCCAATAATATGACCAAAGATACCATTGACCGCGCAGTGAAGCGTGGGGCAGGAGGAGATGAGAATAGTAATGTTGATGAAATACGCTACGAGGGATATGGCCCAAATGGTGTCGCTGTAATTGTAGATACCATGACAGATAACAAAAACCGAACGGTTGCTGAAATACGTCATGCTTTCTCAAAGTTTGGAGGTAATCTTGGTACAGATGGTTCTGTTTCTTATTTATTTACAAAAATAGGGTTAATTTCATTTCAGGGGAAAATTGATGAAGATGCAATTATGGAGGCTGCGCTGGAGGGTGGTGCCGAAGACATTATTACTAATGATGATAATTCTATAGACGTCATTACCAGCCCTGATAATCTGGTAGATATCAAGGACGTTATTGTTGCTGCTGGGTTTAATCCTCAAAACACAGAAATAACCATGCGTGCTTCAACCACAAGTGAGTTAGATAAAAAGAGCGCGGAAACAATGATTAAATTGTTAGACGAGCTGGAGGATCTAGATGACGTGCAAAAAGTCTATTCGAATGCAGAAATACCTGATGAAATTTTGGCTGAATTAAATTGACAAAAATTTTAGGCGTTGACCCTGGCTCCATAAAAACTGGATATGGAATTATTGAATCTAAGGGTAACCATATTAAACATATTGGAAATGGTGTTATTAAGGTTAAAGGTGAAACACTTGCTGAGAAGTTAAAGATAATAAATATTCAAATCACGGCAATTATTAAAAAATTCCAACCTGATGAAATTGCCATAGAAAAAGTGTTTATGCATCGTAATGCTGATTCAGCTCTAAAACTTGGGCAAGCAAGAGGCGCGGCTATTACGGCTTGTGCAATGAATGAAATTGCTTTATTCGAATACAGCGCTAATCAAGTCAAAAAAGCTTGTGTTGGAAAGGGCCATGCTACCAAAGAACAAGTACAACATATGATAAAAATCTTATTATGCTTAGAAGAAATTCCATTAACAGATGCGGCTGACGCATTAGCTATTGCTATATGCCATGCAAACTCACGTGAAGGCTTATTACGTATGCAGGGCGTGAGTGGAATGCGCTATGGACGACTACAATGATTGGTTTCTTACGTGGAAAGCTTTTAAAAAAACAACCCCCCCTTCTAATACTCGATGTAAATGGCGTTGGTTATGAAATAAATGCGCCGATGACTACGTTTTATATTTTGCCAGATATTGGGAATGAAATTGAAATATTTACACACCTTGTTGTTCGAGACGATGCACATTTACTTTTTGGATTTGCAACAGAAAATGAAAGACATTTATTCCGAAACTTAATAAAAGTTAACGGTGTTGGGGCAAAAATGGCACTCACTATTTTATCGGGGATAGAGGCAGATGAATTTTCTCAATGTATACAAAATAATGATGCAGAGCGCCTTATAAAGCTACCAGGTGTTGGGAAAAAAACTGCCGAACGTTTAATCATCGAGATGCGTGATCGCCTGGATAATTTGCCCAAATTAACGATAAACCATGAAAACAATAAAGTGAAGACGTATACAGCTCCGGCTGATGAAGCAGTAAGCGCATTAACCTCTCTGGGCTATAAACCATCCGAGGCTAGTCGATATGTGCTTGCTATTGCAGAAGACAATATGAGTAGCGAAGAATTAATCCGTAAAGCACTAAAACATTCGGTGAAAAAATAATATTCTTATACACAAATCAAAAAATCACCATAATTTTGTCATTTTACAAGCATAAAATTGCCATTTTTTTAGGCTTAAATAAAAATTTTATTCTGACTAGCTTATTCAGGCATTTGCAGAGAAAATAGGTATCGATATGGTTGAATCTAATACAGTAGTCTCGCCTCAAAGCGATCCAAATGATGTGGCGGCTGAAAATACCTTACGCCCCAAAAATCTACAGGATTATCTAGGGCAAAAATCGGTTCACGAGCAAATGGATATTTTTATAGGTGCGGCCAAACAAAGAGCTGAGCCTTTAGACCACGTGCTTATTTTTGGCCCCCCTGGTCTAGGTAAAACTACTCTAGCCCATATTATTGCTAACGAAATGAATGTAAATATGCGCCAAACCTCAGGGCCAGTCCTAGAGCGTCCTGGTGACCTTGCCGCTTTACTAACTAATCTTGAGCCTAATGACGTTCTTTTTATCGATGAAATACATCGTCTTAGTCCTGTTGTTGAAGAAGTACTGTACCCAGCAATGGAAGACTACCAAATTGATATTATGATTGGTGAAGGACCTGCTGCACGCGCTATAAAACTTGATGTGCCAGCGTTCACACTAGTCGGCGCTACCACTCGTGCTGGGCTATTAACATCCCCATTACGTGATCGCTTTGGGATTGTTCAACGACTTGAATTCTATTCTCCGCATGAACTAACCCAAATTGTTAACCGTTCCTCTGACATTCTTAGTGTCGAAATTGAGAAAAATGGAGCTAATGAAATAGCAGCCCGCTCTCGTGGCACACCACGTATTGCCAATCGTTTACTTAGGCGTGTTCGTGATTATGCTCAGGTAAAAGCAGACGGGAAAATTTCTGGAGAAATATCATCCGAAGCGTTAGATATGTTAAATGTTGATGCTCATGGTTTTGACATGATGGACAGAAAATTACTCCTCGCTATATTACAAAAATTTGATGGGGGGCCAGTTGGTGTTGACAGTCTAGCTGCTGCAATAGGGGAAGAGCGCGACACTATTGAAGATGTACTAGAGCCTTATTTAATACAACAAGGCTTTCTGATGCGGACACCAAGAGGGAGAGTTGCTACACGTAATGCCTGGCTTCACTTCGGTTTAAATGCGCCAAAAGAGTCTCCCGAAATTGATGACTTATTTAATGAAAATAAATAATAAAAACCCACATTAAAATGGGCAAAGAATTTATATGGCAAGTACGTGCTTATTACGAAGATACTGATGCTGGTGGGGTTATATTTTATGCAAATTACTTACGCTTCATGGAGCGTGCACGCACAGAATGGCTAAGAAATATAGGTTTCGAACATAAACAACTAATTGACAAATACAAATTATTATTTGCTGTGAAAAATTTAACAATAGATTATATTAATCCCGGTTATCTTGATAATTTATTAACTATCACATCAAAGTTATTAGATAGCCGTGGAGCAAGCCTTTCGTTTCAACAAAATATTAAAAATGAGGACGATAAATTGCTTAGTCAAGCAGAAGTTAAACTTGTTTGTATACACGCAAAGACACTAAAAGTGTCACCAATGCCAGAAGAATTACTTATGGAGTTAACTTAATGATACCTGACCACTCTTTTATTGATTTAATATTAAATGCAAGTCTACTTGTTCAATTCGTCATGCTAATACTTGTTTTAGCATCGGTGATTTCTTGGACAATGATCTTTAATAAGCATGTACTACTCAAACATTCTAAAAATAATGCAGATATATTCGAAGAAAAATTCTGGTCTTCAGAAGATTTAAGTCCTTTATACAATAGAATTACAGCAGGTCGTTATGAGTCGAATGGTATGGAGAAAATTTTCGAAGCAGGTTATAAAGAATTTTCGCGTCTTCAAAATAAAGAGAGTATTGACCCTGAGGCAATGCTTGATGGAGCTCAAAGATCGATGCGTATTGTTATGAATAAGGAAGTAGACCATCTTGAAACCAACCTTTCTTTTTTAGCGACCGTTGGATCAACAAGTCCATATATTGGTTTATTCGGAACAGTCTGGGGCATCATGAATAGCTTTCAAGCTTTGGGCACAGTGCAGCAAGCAACAATAGCTATGGTTGCTCCTGGCATAAGTGAAGCCTTAATAGCAACTGCCATGGGCTTATTTGCCGCAATCCCTGCAGTAATTGCCTACAACAGGTATTCCTACGATGTTGAACGTTTGATAAATCGTTATGATAATTTTTTGGAAGAGTTTGTGGCGATTTTACATCGTCATGCACATAGCTAATAAATATTTATGAGACAACGAATACGAAAACGACCAATGTCCGAAATTAATGTTGTACCCTACATCGATGTGATGTTGGTATTATTAATAATCTTTATGATAACTGCGCCATTATTAAGTCAAGGAGTTAAGGTTGATTTACCACAAGCTCCTTCTGCGCCATTACCGCCAAATGAAAAAGAACCTGTAATTGTTAATGTTGATAAAAATGGGAATTTCTTTATTAATTATGGAGAGAACCAAGATGATCCTGTGGCGCCTAGTATTTTAGTTAATCGCGTGAGTGCTTTATTAAAATATCAACCTGGTATTCCGGTTCTTGTTGGAGGAGATACAAATGTTCCCTATGGTCAGATTATTCAATTAATGACATTACTCCAGAAAGCAGGCGTACCCTCAGTTGGTATGATTACTGATCCTCCTGAAAAATAACAATATATGCGTATAAACTGGTTTCAAACTTCGAGATCATTGTTTTTTTCTATTCTCCTTCATATTATCTTCGGTGGAATATTAATATTTAGTTTCAAATTTTCAGCAAAACCAACCCCTATACATAAACCAGTTACTAATATTATTAAAGCTATATCAGTTGACAAAAAACAAGTCGAATTAGAACTAAAACGACTAAATGATATAGAAGAAGCCAAAAAAATAGCGGAAAAGAAACGACAAAAAAAACTAGAAAAAAAAGCAGAGGATGCTAAGAAAAAAAGAATTGCGGAAGAAAAAAAGATTAAACAGCTAAAGAAAAAGAAAGATAAAGAAAAAAAGCTTAAAAAATTAGAAAAAGAAAAAAAGAAAGCCCAAGAAGCCGAACGTAAACGTAAAGAAAAAGAAAAAAAGAAAGCCCAAGAAGCCGAACGTAAACGTAAAGAAAAAGAAAAAAAGAAAGCCCAAGAAGCCGAACGTAAACGTAAAGAAAAAGAAAAAAAGTTAAAAGAAAAAGCACTACAAGAAGAACTTGAAGAAGAACAATTACAACGTGACCAATCTAAAATATCCGAATATACTGGTTTAATTATAAATACAATTGAAAGTAAATTTAACGAAACTAACCTAAAAGAAGGATTATCTTGTAAAATTCTTATCAGAATGAGTGAAGATGGAACAGTGTTAGAATCAAATATCGTCGAATCAAGTGGGAATGAATTATTTGATCAAAGAGCAGATAAAGCTGTTCATTCAGCGTCGCCGCTACCCGTGCCCAGTGAAATTAGATTATTTAATAAAATGCGTACGATACGAATAACTT
>CAJWQR010000040.1 GCA_913045195.1 uncultured Legionellales bacterium
TTCTGAAAAGCCATTGGCAATTTCACGCCCTGCAATAAAAAACTCAAATCTATCGGTAACAAAGGGGTCATCACTATTTTTTCTTGCAAGCGGAGAGACCTCTGTCGGAAACTGCGTAATAAATGTTGGTGATAATAATTTTGACTCCACTGTTTTTTCAAAAATTTCTATTTGAATCTTGCCTAATCCATAATTTTCTTCAAAAGGGATCTCTAGTTTCTCAGCAACGTTACGAATCTTTTCTAATGATTGAAGATCGCTATTATTAATTGCTTTATTATGTTTTAGAATAGATTCAAAAACGGTCATTCGTTCAAAAGGTTTTTCTAAATCATATGTCTCATCTTGATAGCTCACTTGATTGCTATCGAAGAGATTTGAAGTCAGTTTACGCATCATATCTTCAGTCAAGTTCATAAGATCCTCATAATCAGAATAAGCCTGGTAGAACTCGAGCATTGTAAATTCTGGATTATGTCGAGGTGATAAACCTTCATTGCGAAAACTGCGATTTATTTCAAATACCTTTTCAAATCCACCAACCACCAAACGTTTCAAATATAGTTCCGGCGCAATACGGAGAAAAAGTTCCATGTCTAAACTATTATGATGAGTGGTAAATGGTCTTGCTGTAGCGCCGCCAGGAATAACATGCATCATTGGCGTTTCCACTTCTGTGTAATTTTCATTTTTTAGATATGAGCGTAAAAATTCTATAACTCTAGATCGAGTCTTAAATGTATTACGAGTTTCCTCGTTCATAATTAAATCAACATAACGCTGCCGATAACGAATTTCTTGGTCGGTTAACCCGTGAAATTTTTCTGGTAGTGGTTGTAGTGATTTTGTTAATAACTCAATTGAATCGACATGAATGCTTAATTCGCCCTTATTTGTTTTCATAATGGTGCCGGTCGCGCCGA
Source organism: uncultured Legionellales bacterium (assembly GCA_913045195.1). Lineage (GTDB taxonomy): Bacteria > Pseudomonadota > Gammaproteobacteria > Eutrophobiales > Eutrophobiaceae > UBA11869. The sequence continues at coordinate 924 of CAJWQR010000040.1, forward strand.
TAATATCGCCGATATCCCACTTCTTAAATCCATCGTTATATACGCCATCGGCTAAGTCATCGCGCCTAACATATAACTGAATTTTACCTGACATGTCTTGAATATGAGCAAAAGATGCTTTACCCATAATCCTTCGACTCATCATGCGGCCAGCAACAGCAGCCTTTATGGGTTCACCTTCAAGTTCTTCTTTAGATTTATTTTCATATTGCGCATACAAATCTAATGCTAATGAATCGCGCTTAAATTGATTAGTATAAGCATTGCCAGTTTTTCTCAATTCCTTTAAATCCTGGCGACGTTGTGCAATTAAATTATTTTCGTTTTCAGTGCTCATATGTTGTGTGTGATTATGTATTTCAAAGAAAATTTATACGTTATTAAAAGGACTATATTCTACGATATAACTGCTATAGTCCACTTTTTAGACTAGCTTCAATAAAAGTATCCAGATCGCCATCCAATACTGCTTGTGTATTTCCGGTTTCGACCGATGTTCTTAAATCTTTAATCCGTGATTGGTCAAGTACATATGATCGTATTTGACTGCCCCATCCTATATCAGCTTTTGAATCCTCTAGGGCCTTCTTTTCTGAATTCAGTTTTTGCATTTCAAATTCATATAATTTTGCCCTTAACTGTTTCATCGCATGGTCTTTGTTTTTATGCTGAGAACGATCACTTTGACACTGAGCAACGATACCGCTTGGGATATGCGTTAATCTAACTGCTGAATCAGTTTTATTAACATGTTGTCCTCCTGCGCCACTCGCTCGATAAGTATCGAGGCGAATATCTGCTGGATTAATATCAATTTCGATGCTGTCATCAATTTCTGGAGATACGAAAACAGAGGCAAATGAGGTATGGCGGCGATTTCCTGAGTCAAATGGAGATTTTCTAACCAGGCGATGAACGCCAGTTTCGGTACGTAACCACCCAAAAGCATATTCCCCAGTATACTGGATAGTAGCACTTTTTATTCCGGCAACCTCCCCAGATGATACTTCTAGTAATTCTGTTTTAAAATTATGTTTCTCGCCCCAACGCAAATACATACGCAATAGCATATCTGCCCAGTCCTGTGCTTCAGTCCCGCCCGATCCAGATTGGATATCAACAAACGCATTATTAGCGTCCATTTCCCCAGAAAACATCCGACGAAATTCAAGCTTACCTAACAGTTTCTCATTAATTTCGAGATCGTCGAGCACTACAGCGACAGTCTCTTCATCGTTCTCTTCCTCAGCAAGCTTCAGTAGCTCTGTTGATTCTGAAAGCGACTCTTCTAAGGATTGTATTGTATTGACTATATTTTCAAGACTAGCACGTTCTTTACCAAGCTCTTGAGCAAGTTCAGGATTATTCCATACATCGGGCTGCTCCAGCTCCCGTAACACCTCTATCAGACGTTCCGATCTTTCCTCATATTCAAAGATACCCCCTGAGAGAATGAACACGCGTTTTCATGTCGGAAATTCTACTCAGTAGTGGATTAATTTCGAGCATTTAATTTAAAACCTAATGGTTGAATAATTAACACCATTATAATGTAAAGTAACTAGATAGTAATAAAAAAAATTAAAGCGGTTCGATATGCTCAATAAATAATTGAATCTTGCTATGGCCTCGATAATTATTGATGCCTAAACGGTAAGTAGAAGTAATTTGTTCTAATTTAGCTGGCCAATCATCATCAGTCATATTAAAAGCAATTGCATCAAGTGTATTATTATTTCTTGACTGGAGTTTTAGTTTAAGATGGCTTTTTCCAACAACACGTTTATCTAATATTTTAAATTGGCCCACAAATATAGGCTCTGGAAAAGATTGTCCCCAAGGACCGGAATTTTGAATGGCTAATGCTAATGGCAATGAAAAATCATCGCCAGATAATTCCCCGTCAGTTAAGCACTGGTCCTCTAAACTATCAGAGGAAATATATCGATCAACAACTTTATTAAATGCGTCTGAAAACCTGTCAAATTGTGATTCTTCAATCGTCAAACCTGCTGCCATCGCATGCCCGCCGAAAGTAAGTATCAATTCGGGATAAAGTCTTGCTATCTCATCAAACACATCTTTAATATGTAATTCAGTTATCGACCGTGCTGAACCTTTAAGAATGCCTTGGCATTCTTGCGCAAAAACTACTACTGGTCGGTTAAATTTTTCTTTAATTTTTGCCGCGATTATACCAACCACGCCTTGATGCCAATTCTGATTATATATACAAATACCATGAGGAATTTTTTTTGAAGTATCTTGAAAAGATTTTTCAAACTCTGTAAAAGCTTGTTCTTCCATATTATCTTGAATTTGACGACGCTCAATATTGATTTGATTAAGTTTTTTAGCCATCTCTGTTGCATTTTCTTTATCATCAGTAAGTAAGCATTCAATACCTAATGACATATCAGTCAGACGACCAGCCGCATTTAATCTTGGTGCAATCGCAAAACTAAGATCTCCTGATGTTAGCGTACTCAATTGTCTCCCTGATTGATTCAATATTGCCAAGATACCTGCTTTTGATTTATTTTGTCTCATCAGTTTTAATCCATGGGCAACCATCGTTCGATTATTTTTATCCAATGGAACAAGATCTGAAATTGTTCCTAGCGCGACTAAATCCAGTAAATTAGCGAGATTAGGGTATTTGATATTTTTTTCATCAAACCAGTTCTCCGTTTTTAATTTCGCTCGTAATGCCAGTAAAATATAAAAAATAACACCCACACCTGCTAAATTTTTACTAGGGAATTTATTTTCTTTAAGTTGTGGATTTACAATCACATCAGCGCGCGGTAGTTTGTCTCCGGGCAGGTGATGATCGGTAATTAACACCTTAATGCCATTTTTTTTGGCATGTTCAACACCGCTAATACTAGAAATACCATTATCAACAGTAACTATCAAATCTGGGTCATGATCCAAAGCAACATCAACTATCTTGGGAGATAAACCGTAACCATGTTCGAATCGATTAGGAACAACATAAATCACATCTTCAGCTCCCATTGCTGTTAAACCACGTATTGCCAATGCGCAACTTGTTGCGCCATCCGCATCAAAATCAGCGACAATTAATATTCGTTTTTTTTGGGTTATCATTTCTTGCAATAGAATTACTGCATCATCAATTCCACCAAGTTCTTCATATGAAATTAATGAGCCAAGTGAATAATCTAAATCTTCGCCAGATTTAATATTTCTAGATGCATAGATACGTTTTAATACTGGATGAATAGAATCCGGTAGATTTATTCCGTCGGGCACGACTCGATTAATTATTTTCTTATTTATCACAAAAACTCTTTTTAAGAAATAAATATTTTTCTTCTTTTTAAGAACTTATATTTGCTGTTTTGATTAACAGTTATAGAGTTTATATCTGTTTCTATCTTTAGTTCATCTATATCTTTTGTTTTGAGTGCTTCATGCAAAGGAGAAAACCAATTAATTTCATAACACATCAGCATTTCTACCCACTCATCGAACTCATAGTAATGTCTAAACTTATTAAATTCATTAATCACTATAAGATTAATATAATCTGATTCTTTATTACTAATATCATTAAATTCTTTTGGTAATTTACTAAATGGTGTTGCCGATAGCATTGACAAACCTTCTGCTAAACTTTCATCACTAAAAACAAAAGACCAATTTCGTTCTAAAATATTCGGAAGTTCTCCATACCCCCAAAACCAAACGCTGTTTATTGGTATCTTTTTTTCTTGTTCGCGTTTTACATTGATTGGCAAATTATGTAATGTCATCTGAATATCATTGATTAATTGAACTAAATTTATTCTATCGTCTGCTCTTGGCATATAAGGGAAAATATCCTGACCAACAACTGCATCGATTGGAGTAGTTTTCAATTTGAAATCTTCATTAAATCTCAAATACCAACGAGTGGGGCAAGGCACTTCTAATTCAAGATTATAAGGTTTTAATAAATTATTAATTTCTGCGGCAAACTCCAATGCGTCATGCTGTGTTAATGTAAATTCATCACTGTCAGTCAGTGTTAGACGGTTCCCATCTGTATTGATATGCACAGGATCTACTCTAAGCCAAATACCATCTGGATATTGATTACTATCAATTAAGCGTGATATTGAGGCTATAGGTAAGTCATGCTGATCCTCTTGTAATAAACCAAATAATTGACACAGCGAATAACTGAATGAATTTCTTTTTACTGATTGATAGGTACCTTTACTTAAAAACCAATTCAAAGCGGGCGCGTTTGGAAAATCATCAGGGTAGGAGATACCAGACCCAAACAAACCAGGAATGAAAACAGTCAAACTTCGCATCGGTGAACATCCTATTAAGTAGAAATATCACAAGTGTTAAACTGTACTATGCGATGAGCTATCATCACATCAATTTATTCTGTCAGATTATCTAATATAGCTGATTTAACTTGATCTAGTGAGGCTTCAACCTTAATAACAGGCGACGTACTTTGCTTAATTGCCGTATCAGGATCCTTCAGCCCATGCCCTGTTAATGTACAAACAACACAACTATTTTCAGGGATCTTACCCGATTTTACATCACGTAAAGCACCGGCCAATGAGGTTGCTGAAGCAGGCTCGCAAAAGATGCCTTCCTTTTCTGCTAGCATTTTTTGTGTTGCTAAGATTTCTTCGTCACTACACTCATCAAACCACCCGCCTGATTCTTTATTGACTATCCAGGCATAATCCCAGGATTGAGGATGGCCAATTCTAATTGCTGTAGCAATAGTTTCTGGTCTATCAACCATTTTGCCGCGAATAAAAGGAGCTGAGCCATTTGCTTGATATCCAACCATTTTTGGACGTGTTCTCACTGCTGGTTCGCCTGTAAATTTACAATTTCCATCGCAATAGGCGCAAGCTTGAGTTACATTTTTACTATCAATTGAAGCGCACTCACTATAACCAATCCAATGTGCCGTAATATTGCCGGCATTACCTACCGGAAGACAATGAAAATCAGGCGCCCTACCTAATTCCTCTATGATTTCATAGGCAGCTGTTTTCTGTCCTTGCAGACGAAATGGATTAATTGAGTTAACAATTGTCACAGGTGCTTCAACCGCAACTTCTTTCACAAGTCGCATACCATCATCAAAGTTACCTTTAATCTGAAGTATAACCGCACCTTCCATCATTGCTTGTGCTAACTTACCTTGCGCAATCTTGCCATCTGGGATTAAGACAAATGCAGTAATACCAGCTCGTGCTGCATAAGCAGCTGCGGAAGCTGAAGTGTTACCCGTCGAAGCACATATAATTGCTTTTGCACCTTCTTCGACAGCTTTGGTAACCGCCATTGTCATTCCGCGATCCTTAAATGAACCGGTAGGATTTAAACCTTCATATTTAACATAAATATCTACATGTTTATCTAATGTTGATGGAATGTTATGTAATTTAATTAAAGGTGTATTGCCCTCGCCAAGACTAATAATTTTAGTATCATCATTTACTGGAAGTCGGTTACGATAATGCTCAATTAAACCAGCGTAATGTTTTGTTGAAGTCATTTAATTAACCTAACCAAATGTTTCCATGCGAATACGTGTTACTTTTCCATCAATTGCATCTAATTTTTCAATTTTTATAATGGCCGTATTCATTTCTTTTTCTTTTATGCATTGTGTTAAAAAAATTACGGGGATGCAGCTCGCATTTCCTACTGGTTCTTTTTGTAAAATTGCTTCAATACTAATTTTAGAATCGCCCAATATTTTTGTTATATCTGCCACAACACCTGGTCTATCGATCGCATGCATACGTAAATAATAAGCTGTTTCAATTTCTTCAATTGGTAATATATTAATATCTGATAATGCATCATGTTGAAATGCAAGATGAGGAACTCGATTTTCAGGATCTGTTGTCAACGCACGAACAACATCAACAATATCAGCAACCACGGCTGAGGCTGTTGGTTCAGCACCGGCGCCGGCACCATAATAAAGAGTCGGTCCAACAGCATCGCTTTTAATCAATACCGCATTCATCACGCCATCAACATTAGCGATTAAACGTCGTTCCGGAATTAATGTAGGATGAACACGCTGTTCAATTCCGTTATCAACTTTACGCGATATACCAACATGTTTAATGCGATAACCTAACTCTTCTGCATATAAAACATCTTGTTGTTCAATTTTTGTAATACCTTCTATATATGTCTTATCAAATTGCAAAGGCATTCCAAATGCAATTGAACTGAGTATGGTTAGTTTATGTGCGGCATCAATACCCTCAACATCAAATGTTGGGTCTGCCTCTGCATAACCAAGTGATTGTGCCTCATTAAGCACATCTTCAAAATCACGACCTTTATCCCGCATCTCAGTAAGAATAAAATTGCCAGTGCCATTAATTATCCCGGCAATCCATTCAATTTGATTTGCGGCCAGACCCTCACGAACGGCCTTGATAATAGGTATTCCGCCTGCGACTGCAGCCTCAAACGCAACAATCACGCCCTTCTCCTGGGCCGCTTTAAAAATCTCATTACCATGTATAGCTATCAATGCTTTGTTTGCTGTGATGACATGTTTGCCATTTTCAATAGCCTTCAAAACCAATTCTTTTGCTGGTGAATAACCGCCAATTAGTTCGATAATAATTTTAACATCAGGATCATCAACAACTGAAAATGGGTCATCGGTAATATTTTCAATTTGATCTAAACCGATTATCGCATCAGCATTATATTCTTTAGCCGCAGCCAAAGTTATTTGAATACCACGACCTGCACGTCTTGCAATTTCATCTGCATTGCGCGTCAACACACTAACTGTTCCACCGCCAACAGTTCCGAGACCTAGAAGTCCTACTTTAACAGGTTGCATAATATAAATTCTCTTGATTAATCTTTATCCGGCAATATTAGCCTTTGGGTTTTCATCTTTAAGCATTGCTCGAATTGCGCGTAATGCTTGTCGAGTACGATGTTCGTTTTCTATCAAGGCAAATCGAACAAAATTATCTCCATAACTACCAAACCCTATTCCCGGTGATACTGCTACCTTAGCCTCTATTAATACTTTCTTTGAAAACTCGAGTGAGCCCATCGCCTTGAATTGTTCTGGTATTGGGGCCCATACAAACATTGTGCCTTTGGGTTTGTCTACTTTCCAACCCATTGAGTTCAATCCATCACACAAAACATTACGCCGTCCGCAATACATATCGCGAATATCGACAACACATTTCTGATCTTCCTCGAGCGCAGTGATTGCTGCAATTTGAATTGGTGTAAACGTACCATAATCTAAATAAGATTTAATCCGGGAAAGTGCGTTGACTAATTTGGGATTACCGACCATAAATCCAACACGCCATCCGGGCATGTTATAACTTTTAGACATTGAGAAAAATTCAACAGCAATATCTTTTGCGTCTGGTACCTGCAATATAGATGGTGCCTTATATCCATCAAAAACAATATCAGCATAAGCCAAATCCTGTATAACCCATATTTTATGTTCTCTCGCAATCTCGATAATTTTAGTAAAAAAATCCAAATCGACACATTGTGTTGTTGGATTACTAGGAAAATTTATCAGTAGCATTTTTGGTTTTGGCCAGGAGTCACGTATTGATCTTTGAAGTTCTTCAAAAAAATCAATGTCTGGTCCTATTGGTATATGCCTTACATCGGCTCCTGCAATCACAAAACCAAATGGATGAATGGGGTATGCCGGATTTGGGACAAGCACAGCATCTCCACGATCAACAACCGCCATTGCTAAATGTGCTAACCCTTCTTTTGAGCCAAGCGTAACGATAGCCTCGGATTCTGGATCCAAATCAACGTCATATCGTGTTTTGTACCAATTGCAAATTGCTCTGCGCAGGCGCGGAATCCCTTTTGAGATAGAATAACCATGAGTATCTTCACGTTTTGAAGCTTCAACTAATTTCTCAACAATATGTTTTGGTGTGGGTTGATCGGGGTTGCCCATTCCAAAATCGATAATATCTTCGCCGTGATGACGAGCGTCCATCTTCAATTCATTTACGATATTGAATACGTATGGAGGTAATCGGTTGATTCGTGCAAATTCTTCGTTCAATTTATCTCTCTAAAAGCCTGAAAAAAATCAGATTATACGGTATAGCTTAAAAACGATACAGGGGTGTTTCAGCTACCTCATTTTTTAGGACTTCAGTATAATCACCCTATGACCTATGTTGCCGCTATTCAGATGGTATCGACTGATGCCATCAGTAAAAATCTCGAACTTGCTGAAAGGCTAATCGAAGAAGCCGTTAGTAAAAAAGCAAAACTAATCACGCTACCCGAAAACTTTCCATTAATAGGTAAACGAGATGAAGACCGACTGGCAATTACTGAATCACATAATGATGGTCCATTACAATTGTTCCTCTCTGAACAATCAAAAAGATATAAGGTCTGGTTATTAGGCGGCACAATCCCATTGAAAAGTAATAACCCAGAAAAAGTTTTTGCAACAAGTTTGCTTTTCAATCCCAGTGGAGACTGTATTGCGCGCTATGATAAAATTCATTTATTCGATGTAATGCTTGATGGGCGCGATGAAGAATCTTATCGCGAATCAAAAACTTTCGAATCGGGAAATGATGTTGTTGTAGTAAAAACAGAAATCGGGAACATTGGTCTCTCAGTTTGTTATGACCTGAGATTTCCTGAGATGTATCGCAAAATGCATCAGAAAAATGTTCAGATTATTACTGCGCCGTCGGCATTTACTGCAACAACAGGTAAGGCTCACTGGGAAACACTATTAAGAACACGTGCAATTGAGAACTTGTGTTATCTTATCGCCTCCAATCAGGGTGGTATCCATGTAAATGGCCGCGAAACTTGGGGGCATAGTATGATTGTAGACCCTTGGGGTGAAATACTTGCTGAAGTAAAAGAAGAAACAGGTGTGGCAATTGCAAAAATTGATATTAATAAACAAACTAATCTAAGAAAAAGATTTCCGACACTAACACATAGAAAATTGGATTATAAAATAGATGAGTAAGGCGCTTGGTGTAGCAAAAAATATTTTGCTCGATAATAAAGGACTCGAAGTACATGACATTGAAAACACATTAGATCATGTTATGTCTCCTTCGATTGATCAGGCAGATCTCTATTTTCAGTCAGCACATGCTGAATCATGGGTTCTAGAAGATCAAATTGTAAAAGAAGGTTCTCACAGTATTAATCAGGGCGTTGGTATTCGTGCAATTAGTGGAGAAAAAACCGGCTTTGCCTACTCAGATGAAATTGT
>CAJWQR010000041.1 GCA_913045195.1 uncultured Legionellales bacterium
AGGTGTTGTAGGTTAATTCAGTTTGGAACTGTGGTGTGTCAGTTTCAGCAGTTGTGGCATTTTCTTCTGGGTCAAATATACCGACCTCAATAGAAAAACCATTCATATCAGGTGATTTCCACGCGAAACGGTTACGAAAATCGCCATAGACATAACCATAACCAATTCTACCTAATGTCGTACCGCCGCCTTCTTGAGTTGAGAAAGCACCAACACCAAACAAGGTCATGTCATTTAAAATTGACTGACGTTGGAAAAGTGCGAGGGTACGACCAACACTGATCGTACCAAAAGAACCGTCCACGTTGAAGAACACTTCACGCATATCGATAATGTTGTTTGATGCGTCAGTAGCGCCTGTTGATTGCTGGTTTACTACTTTATTAGTGGTTGTATGTGGTGCGAATGTAATTTGCGCTGTACCAGTCAGGCCACCAGTCGCTGGACTCGTTGCTTTCATGGTATGAAACGCTGGCAATAAACCTTCAGACAAGTGAAAGTTATCATCGGCACCTACAGCTCCGTCGTTAGCGTAGTTCGCAAACGAGTTAATAAAGCCACTATAACTTACTTCCCAATCACCAGCACTCCAAGATACAGCACTTGCAGGCGCGGCGACTGATGCAGCTAGTATTGCAGCAGCTAGTTTTGTTTTCTTATATTGATGAGTCATCATTTCCTCCTACTCATTAATCAAGTTTTAAATCAAGTTTTAAAATTTTTCAAAAAACTTAAAATTCTAGAAATTTAAGTCAATCCTCTTAGCACAAGATGAACACCAATATCATGGTGAGCACACATCCCTTAAGGACTAAATTATGTCTTGGCATAGCCAGGACTGTTGGTGAAATTACTACAGAAAGCACAGTGTTGCAAACAGTTTTTGCATTAAAAACAACAAATTCATTTTTTCTCAATAATTATGTTGTTATAATACAACAAAATGATTTAAATCATCATAATTTCCAAGAACTTAAATTATTTTTTCTACCTGTTCTTAAAAATTATAATCAGTTTAATTTATTTAATTTTAGTTGTTTATTTACAACAATAATATAATAATCAATAATTTCAATATGTTAGAAGATTTAATATTTATAATAGGCTAAGTTATTATCTGATTAATTTTATAAATTTTTACAAAAAAATTATTTCCTCATAACGAGGATCTCTTGGCTTATTTTTCGATAAGGATCTTTTTGAGAGGGGTCAGATATTTTTCATATTTAAGCCATCTTTCCATTGACCTTTTGTAAATAGGTTGTCTTACCTGCCATTCGCTTGCGGTTTGAACTATTCGTTTTGTCTTATGGAATGATAAGCAATGTTCATCCCAGTTCAAACCAATAGTATTGAGAAGTTTTTGTGTTGTTTCCTTCTGTTTGTTAACTATATCTTCATAGTTAATCTCTAGAATCGAGTCGGCGAATAACTCCTTCCATTTAGACATAATTCTTTCATAGAGTGAATAGTAGCGTGCTATTTCCTCTAGATCGTAAGCATAGGGAATGTTACCAGCAAAATTCTGAAAATAAATTGATAGTGAGGTATCAATCGGATGACGCTTACAGTGAATAAAGGAAGCTTTTGGAAAAACTATTTTCATTAACCCAATGTGTAAAAAATATGAAACAGTCTTGTCTGTAACATGCAATGTGTTTTTTGATATTCGATTAATAACAGACATATATTCATCACTAATCTTAGCTATTGTATCTGCTTTCAAATCAGCCAAGCAGTCTGGATAGCTAGAAGATGAATTTAATTGCTGCGCCAAATTAGACGCCCTTAGCGTAAAAAAATCTAATTCTCCAGCACCAAAGACATCTGTGTGACTAGTAATTATTTGTTCCAATAAAGACGTGCCTGAACGTGGCATACCAATAATAAATACAGGTTTATGTGAATTTGAACCATATTTCATAAATTTTTCAAATGGAAAGTGATCAAAAAATTCGATTAATCTTGATATGTTCGACTCATGGGCATCGTAGTTATAATCAATTAATTCGCGCTTAAGAGTATTGCCTATTTTATAATGCTTAAATGCTTCGTCATAAAGTCCACAATCATCATTAACTTTCCCTAGCGCGAAGTGAAGTCTAATTTTTTCATTAGGCTTGAAAATATCTCTCGCCACACTAAAATTAAGTTGACGAAAAAAGTCTTCATCTTTTTCTGAATAGCGCTTTAGTGCAGCTAAACCGCAATATGCATCAACACAGGTATCGTCCAATTCAAGCGCCGTCTTGTAATGAGAAATAGCCTTTTCAAAATTACCCTTTTCTTTTAAAAAATTACCTAGTTGGTTATAGCAATATGCATCTGATGAATTTAATTCGAGTACTTTCTCGTAATAAAACTTGGCTTTCTCATTGGCCCCCTGAAGTTCATTTAAAATACCAAGATTTCTGTATGCATTACAATAATCTGGGTTTATTTTTAGAGCATTTTTATATGCTGTCTCAGCATCCAAAATTAATCCTTCTTCATGATAAATTCCACCTAAATTATTATGCGCATCCGTTAAATTTTTGTCTTGTGCTATAGCTTTAATGAAAACCAATTTTGCCTCTTTTAATTTACCAAGTGATTTATAAACAAGTCCGATATTATTTAAACATGCTGGGTTCCTGCTTAGATACTTGAGTGATTTCTTCATGTATTTTAGAGCAGATTTATTTTCGCCTTTCTGATGCATCAATAAACCCAGCAAGTGGAGAGCGTCTGCGTTTTTAGGGTTTAGTTTGATAATTCTTCTGTATAATTCTTCTGCCTTAGCAAATTCACCGTTTTGCTGGCATGAAACTGCAGTCTCTAGTAATTCAGCTATTGAATAATTTTGTGATTGAATATTTTTCATGATTACATTTTACAATAGAGCATCTAGAAATAAGATGCCAAATATTATTTTTTCCAGGCTGCGAACAATTGTTACTTTACAGTTATTAATAGAAGTTAGCTGTTAAGAAGGGTTTATATAGCCTGACGAAACTCGACAGGATGGACGTGTTTAATTTCCTCATCGGTAAAAATGCGTGAAATAGTCATAAATCTTAGTCCCAATGGAATTTCAAGCGAAAAACTCGAACCACATCCTTTTGAAACATCAATGCTGATATGCATGTTTTTGTAGTATTCAAATTGATCTGAGGCCATATAAAACCGACAGCCATGTATTTCACCTAAACAGACATCTCGACTACCAATTAAAAACTCATCCTTTTGAAAGCACATTGGGGCTGAACCATCACAACAACCGCCACTTTGGTGAAATATCAGTTCGCCATGCTTTGCTCGTAATTTATCAACTACTTGTCTAGCTTTTAATGTAATAGAGACGCGTTCAACAGTCATTTTTTTAATACTCCAACAAAAAAAATGGGTAGTTCTTTCGAACCACCCATCAGTTTTTTTACGATTAATGTTGGGCTCTAAAAGAATCCTAGTTTATTTTTATCGTAAGACACGATTATATTCTTCGTATGACGATAATGATTTAGCATCATCTTATGGGTCTCACGACCGATACCTGATTTTTTATAGCCACCAAAAGAAGCATGAGCTGGATAGTCATGATAGCAATTACACCAAATACGCCCCGCTTCAATGCCGCGTGTCATTGCTTGCATCTGATGAATATCACGTGTCCAAACACCCGCGCCTAGGCCATAAAGCGTATCATTGGCAATTGCCAAGGCTTCTGCTTCATCTTTAAAGGTTGTCACACTAACAACCGGGCCAAATATTTCCTCCTGGAAAATACGCATCTTGTTGTTACCCTTAAAAATGGTTGGCTTGATATAATAACCGTTTGGATGAGCTGGATTATCAAACTTCTCACCACCCGTCAAAACCTCCGCTCCTTCTTGCTTACCAACATCCATGTAATTCAGTATCTTTTCATACTGATCATTTGAGGCCTGTGCCCCCATCATTGTTGTCATCTCTAATGGGTCGCCCATAACAATGGCTTCAGTACGTTTTAAACAACGCTCCATGAACTCATCATAAATATTTTCCTGAATTAATGCTCTTGAAGGACAGGTACACACTTCGCCCTGATTCACAGCAAACATTACAAATCCCTCGATCGCTTTATCCAAGAAAGCATCATCTTCTGCCATGACACTATCAAAGAAAACATTGGGTGATTTTCCACCAAGTTCCAAAGTTACCGGAATAAGATTCTCTGAGGCGTATTGCATTATTAAACGACCAGTTGTTGTCTCACCAGTAAACGCTACCTTCTTGATATCAGGATGAGTTGCCAATGGTTTGCCAGCTTCGGGACCAAAACCGTTAATAATGTTAACAGTGCCTGGAGGGAGTAAATCGGCAATCACTTCAATCAAAGCATGAATTGAGATTGGCGTCTGTTCGGCCGGTTTCAAAACAACACAATTACCCGCCGCTAATGCTGGTGCTAATTTCCATACCGCCATTAATATTGGAAAATTCCATGGAATGATTTGACCAACAACTCCTAATGGTTCATGCACCTCCATCGTCACTCTGGTTGAGTCTAAATCTGAGCTTTCGCCAGATTCTGACCGTATTGCGCCACCAAAATAGCGAAAGTGATCGATAGCTAAAGGTAAATCGACCAGTGATGATTCTCTGATAGGTTTTCCATTACCCCATGTTTCAATAGCTGCAAGCATGTCCAAATTTTCTTCTATACGATCTGCGATTTTAAGAAGAATATTACTGCGTTCTGTTGCCGAACTTTTATTCCAGCTTTCAGCTGCCTTCCATGCAGCCTTAACTGCTAGATCTACGTCTTTTTGATTTGATTGTGATATTTTAGCAAGCACACTACCATCTATAGGTGAAGTATCTTCAAAATACCCCCCATCAACTGGTGCTACCCACTCACCCCCAATATAATTGTCATATTTCTCCCTTAGCGTGGGTCTTTGACTTGCTGTTTCATCTGGATTTGCTGCCATAACTCTGCCTCCTGTTTATCAACAAAAACAATATCTGAAGTATCCTAAATTTTTCCTAGTGATTTTTGTATGAAGATATCTAACTAATTGGTTATAAAAAGATTTTAAACCATCACTAATACCAATTATTAAGATTATCAATATCCTATTATATTTATAATTATAAAAATTATTGATTCAATTATAAGCTTATGCTTTTAGAATATCATCTATTAGGTGGGGTTAATTTTATAAATAATTCCCTGTAAAATTAGGATGTTGCAAAATGCAGCAATTGAAAATCTCAAAACTGAACTACATCAAATTCATACATAAAAGCTAAAGTTGAATTTACTGTTTATTCCATTGTCCAATTCGTATAACGTTATTATAAATATACATAAATAGAGTAATTCTTAGCAAATCTTAAGTTGCTATTACTCTAGCTAAAACATGAGATTTATTGGTAAAAGGAAACAATAATCAGATGCTTATTAAAAATATCCGTTTTCTACTTATTATTGTAATACTAGTTTCTTTTAATCTTAATGCTGAAATTATAGAAGTTAATTTTGTATACATTGGGCATGAAGAACATCCAGCCTTACTTGGCATTAAACAAGGCATAGATGAGTCGAACCTTCAGGGCCAATTTTTAAATCAAAAATATAATCTTGAAATAATCTCTGAAAATAAAATACAGAAACATAATTTTACAAAGTATATTGCGATTCTAACTACTGTGAAATCCAACGAACTTAAAAGCCTTGCAAAAGAATTAACTAATATTCCCATATTTAATCTCACAGATGAAAGCAATGAACTTAGGGTAAATTGCATTACTAATATATTACACATTACGCCGAGCAATAAAATGAAAGCTGATGCGTTAAAACAATGGCAAACAAAAATACCTGATTCTAAAGCGAATCCTCAATCATGGCATTATAGTTTTAAAAAATTTGCTGCACGAGATCTTAATAAACGCTTTAAAAAAAACTATAAAACTAATATGGATGATTATTCATGGGCAGGTTGGGCTGCTGTAAAAATGACTTCAGACACTGTTGCAAGAACGAAAATAATTAGCGCAAAAAATATGTTAAATTATTTAAAAACTAAACTTTCCTTCGATGGACAAAAAGGAAGCGATATGAATTTCAGGGTTACCGGTCAATTGCGTCAATTAATACTATTGGTAGAAGACAATAAAGTTATTGCTGAAGCCCCGATAAGAGGCATTGCTAAACCACCAACACTAGAAAGTCTTGGAATACTTAACTGTTCTAAATAGAATTTAAGAAAAATATTAAGGAGCCTATTAATGAGATTTTTTTGGACACTACTAACGATAACACTTTTTTTGTTTAATTCTTTTGTTGTAAATGCAGATGGTCGAATATTTGTGACCAATGAGAGAAGTAACACCGTCTCAGTTATCGACGCCAAATCACTGACAATAGAGAACACAATTAAAATTGGCGAACGTCCAAGAGGGATTGGTCTATCACCCGACAACACTGAACTATATGTTGCCGTGAGTGAGGAAGATAAAATTGTTGTTGTTGATCCAAATACTTTAAAAATTCTAAGAAAATTTGAGGCGGGTTCTGATCCCGAAACTTTCGGAGTACATCCCAATGGTAACATTTATATTTCAAACGAAGATGATGCAAAAGCTACTGTATTTGATCCGAAAACAGGAGAACAAATTGCTGAGATCAGGGTTGGCCTAGAACCAGAGGGTGTTGCAGTATCGCCTGATGGAGAACGGGTAATTGTTACAAGTGAATCAACTAACATGCTGCATGTTATAAAAACTCCAGAGAATATAATTGAAAGTAATATTTTAGTTGGTTCGCGACCACGCGCCGCGGTCTTTAATAATTCTGGTGATATTGCTTATGCAACTGCAGAGATAAGCGGTGAAGTTGTAAAAGTTGATGTGAGGAAAGCCAAAATTATAAAAACTGGTACAACTGGTGATGCTAAATCAAAACCAAAAGATATCATCCTCAGCAAAGATGAAAATGTTATTTATGTAGCTGGTGGCCGAGCAAATAAGGTTATTGTTATGGATGCTGATTCTCTTGAAATTATAAAAGGGATACCAGTTGGTAAACGCGTCTGGGGCTTAGCTATGTCAGGTGATGGAGGACGTATTTTTACCACAAATGGTGTAAGTGGTACCATTTCTGTTATTGATACAATCAAAAATGAAGTTATTAAAACCATTGAAGTTGGTAAATTTCCTTGGGGGGTTGTTGTTAGAGAAGATTAATATCCATAAAACACTCTATGCCTATTTGCAAATGCATTTCGTAATATAATGCTTTATGAATGATAAAAATCTGGATGACAAATTCAGAAAAGCCCTGCTCTTCTACCATACAGGACAACTAGCTACAGTCGCCTTATGGCTCATCGGAAAAAAATATTTAGTAATGAAATTTATGAAATTAATTTATGAGGATCTTGTGAAGAAATCTGAAAAAAATATTCGCAATATTTTTAGTTACTGTGAATTGGACTGGAATGATAGTTTGTTAAGCCACCTGCACAATAAACGCCCAGTCCATACGGCAAGTGTAATGCAAGTTCGAAAGCCAATATATAAAACATCAATTGAAAGATTTCGTAATTATACGCAGCTTACAAATGAGCTATTAACGATCCCTGATTTTGAATCATTAGTATCCGCTTATGATGCTTAAGCTTTAATAATATTATGCCTTATTGCTATTCTTGCGATATCAGCAACTGTAGTAACGTTAAGTTTATTTTTTATTTGTGACCCATAATTAGCTGCTGTTTTATAACTTATATGCAACTGTTTACTGACCTCAGCGGTATTTAACCCTTCTGCTAATAGACAAAAAATTTGAAATTCTCGAGTAGATAAATTTGATAATTGAGGAACAACTTCTGTAGATTTCTTATAAAGCATTTTTTTTTGTAATTCATCATCAATATACTTTTCACCTTTATAAACCTGCTTTATTGCCTTTGATAATAATTGAGGATTAGCGCTCTTTGTTATGTATCCATACGCGCCAGCCTGTAGGGCTTGTTCAACAAAAACCAATTCTTCATGCATACTAAAAACAAGTATCTTAGTGTTACCACCAAGGAGGACTATTTGCCTTATGGCTTCGATGCCTCCCATGCCGGGTAACGATATATCCATAACAATAACGTCAGGATTATAATCTTTACTAAGTTTCACAGCATCTTCCCCATTGGCTGCTTCAGCTACAACTTCAATTACATCAATATTTTTTAAGAGTATTTTATAACCGGCACGAACAACAGCATGATCATCCACTAATATTACTTTTATTTTTTTCATCAAATTAAATCTTGGTTTTTAATTGGAACAAGTATTTTTATCTTTACACCATTTCCTGCTGAACTTTCAAACTCAAATATACCACCATTCATCTCAACACGTTCCTTCATTCCCAGTAATCCAAAGCCAGGAATTATTTTATCTTGATCTATACCAATACCGTTATCCTCTATCTTCAAGTTAATTCTTTCTGTATCATCAAGTCTGACTTTTTTAATTATCACAGTAACCTTATTAGCGTTAGAATGTTTCAATGAATTAGTTAAACTTTCTTGAATGATTCTATATATATTAATTTTTAATGATTCCGATAAATTAGCAGGCACATCTAAAAATGTAAAATCACAAAAAATATCATCTTGATTATCATTCCATTCATCAATCATATTCTGTAACGCCTTAACTAAACCAAATTCATCTAGAACAGAAGGCCTTAATCTATGCATCATATTTTTTGCAACCTGATAAACATGATCTGAATACTCAACAATAGTTTTTACGCTAGAATTTATATATCTTTTTTCTAATGTAGTTTTATTTGAAATTGATACTGCTACGGCTTTTATCGCAGTAATGGTTTGGCCTAATTCATCATGAAGTTCTTGAGAAAGATTACGTCTTTCTTCTTCTTGGATTTCAAGGGAACGTTTTGTTAATAATTGATTTCTTGCTTTTGTTTCTAATAGCACTTGCGTCATATGATTAAATTGTTGTGATATTTTTTCAAGCTCTGGTAAACGAAAATGAGGAAGTTTTAATTTATAATTTCCTTTTTTGATGCTAGACAATCCATCTAATATTTTTTCAATAGGTGATAAGTAAAGGCCTATCGTAATATATATAAGTATATTAACTAGAATAATAAAAATTGAGAGGAATATTAAAATATTTCTAGTCTCAATCCAACTTTCATGAATTTCATCTAATGGATCCGGTTTTATAAGAACATCTATTGGTGATGTCACTGGCGTATATAACCATCGACGAATTTCTATCGCTGGCGGTTGAACCAGATTAATAAACCATCTTGGTGCGTCACTTTCAAGAAATAAAGTATTATCTTCTACCGGTATCAAGACATCTGTAGGGCTGCGAATTTCTATACGTATATGTCTTATCGTTTCTAATTCAGACAATTTGCGCAAAAATTTAACCTGTTTCTGTTCATTAGAATCAGACAACAAAGAAGCTGATGTAGCTTGAATAAGCTGGAGGGCAAGCTGTGTACTTGATTCAACTTCACTGTGCACAGAATTACGCGCATGCGAGATCGTATAAAAACTACTACATAAAAATAAGATAATAAGTAGTGTAGTAATTAAGATATTAAGCCTGATCCTAAGGCTCATTGAACTATTTCACCTCTTTATTCATCTGCGTTTAGCTATAATATCCGCCTTATTGCTATAGAAATATGATAAATTTCAATTAAATATATTAAAATTTCCATGTAAAAGCTCAATTGTTAATTTACAATGTCATTTATTGAATCAGAACTATATAAAGAATAGGGAAAAATTCCTAATGGAAAAACACATTAAATATTTTTTAGTCTCACTATCACTCAGCTTTATGATAATGGCTTTTGT
>CAJWQR010000042.1 GCA_913045195.1 uncultured Legionellales bacterium
TCCGAAAAGAAAAGAGAAATCACGAATATAATTAATCAAGCTATCTCCGAAAAGAAAAGAGAAATCACGAATATAATTAATCAAGCTATCTCCGAAAAGACATTAACGGGACATGAAACACTAAAGGTAAAAACAAAATTAACACTATTAAATTTAGATTATGAATTAGAAATCAGTGGTGATATAGCGCTAGATGTTGATGATAAAATTAATGAGCGTGCTAGTCGATATGTGCGTCCGCCATATCTAATAGAAGAATGTGATTAGTTTTACAATTTTCCTAAATACCACAGTAAAATCATATAAATATCTCTATTCTCGAAGGCACTATCCAATCTTGTTGCTTGTGCTTGGAGAATTCATTTTTCCTGTAGCATCTTTTGCTGATGAATCACTCAATAAAACACTTACCAATGGAAAATTAGATTTTTCAGCTCATTATCGATTCGAGCATGTAGACGATAATACCGCCTCTGATACTGCGGATGCATCAACAATACGAACTACACTTGGTTACAATACCAGTAAATTTCATCATTTTAATGCACGTCTTTTACTGCAAGATGTAAGGGATATTTTTGTAGATGACTTCAATGATGGAACGGCGCGTAACAATGTAAAGACTAACCATGCTGTGGTAGTTGATCCATCTGATACAGCTTTTATCGAAAGCTATATAAGTTTTGATGGTATAGCAAAAACTACATTTAAAGCCGGGCGGCAAATTATTACCTATCGTAATGACCCCTTCCATCGTTTTCTAGGATCAGTACCCTGGCGGCAGAATTGGCAAAATCATGATGCGTTCTCAATACAAAATAAATCAATCTCGGACACAATAATAAATTATGCTTATTCATGGAATATAAATCGCATCTTCAGCGACAGAGCAATTGGAGTCAGAGCTAATTTCGACAGTAATTCTCATTTTTTTAATATTAAATACAGCGGGTTATCTCATGCTAGTCTAGAAACTTATGCATACCTTCAAGATTTTGAAAATTCCACCGCTAATTCGTTAGAAATTTATGGTGCGCGTTTCGATGGAAAACGTCCATTGTCAGATAAATTAAAAGCTATTTATAGTCTTGAATACGCGACTGAATGGGATTACGGAGATAACATTTTAAATGTAGATGAAGATTATTTCCAAGGAGAGCTCGGAGTTAAATTAAAGCCTAATGAAATAATTCAAGCCGTGCTATTGAAATTTAATTATGAGCTACTAGGGGGTGATGGTATCGCTAGTTTTCAAACTCCTTTAGGGACTAATCATGCATATCAAGGTTGGGCTGATCGCTTTCTGACAACACCTGTCGATGGAATTGAAGATTACTACATCACAATAGCAGCAAAAATATTAGGTGCTAGATTTATCGTCTCATATCATAATATCAATTCTAATAATCAAAGCTACGACTATGGCAGCGAGATTGATTTTCAATTTACTAAAACTTTTATGAAGCACTATATATTTGGTCTGAAATATGCCGCTTATAATGCGGACAGAAATTTAACAAATATAACAAACAATGGCGCTACTTCTGGTGTTGCAAATAATGTAAGTAAATTCTGGGTATGGGTACAAATGAAGTTTTAATAAAAAATTATATCAATTAAAAAATATTTATACTGTATCTGACGTTGTACTTTCATTATTAGTTTGCTGATGTAGAGAGCAGATAGTAATAGCTTTTGATTCGACAATACAAGCTTCTCGGCAAAGACCGCATCCAACACAAATCTCGGAATTAATTTCAGGTTTATTCATCTCCCATAATAAAGCACCTGGAATTGGACAACTTGAAGCACATGCGCCGCATTCTGGTCCTTTGTAAGGCAAGCAAGATTGTTTGTTAATCTCTGCGTAGGCAATTTTTTTTAGCGGTGGCTTTTCTCCATCTTCTGTAATTGGAAGACACAATGCCCCGGAATCGCATGCAGTTACGCACGGCCAATCATCGCAAAGATGACATCCTTTATTTAATAAATCCATTGCAGGTGTTCCTGCGGTTTGCATTCCTTGTTTTGTTGATAATCTAAAAATAACATTATAAGGACATGCCGTGATACATTTGTCGCAACGTGTGCAGGCTAAAAGAAATTCCATTTCTTCTATTGCATAAGGTGGGCGTGCCCATCGACTAGCACGCTCATTAATTTTATCATCAACAATTTTAACAATTGTTTTTGAGATTTTTTTGATGACTGAATCAAAGAATGCGCGTCTATCCATAATTACATTCTCATTATCATCGGTTGTGTTAACAACCATAAATGAATACCAGTAATTAATACTGAAAACATTATCATTGGTAATAAATACCGGCCATTAATTTTTATTAAACTAATTCCTCTATTCTGAATAATTTTAAGGCTCACCCAAAATCCAAATACTATTAAACTTGATTGTAATAAAAAAATTAAATCTTGGTTTAATAATATTTCTGTATGTCGTGCATGTTTTTCCATCATACTTAATGGTTCGGCCTCTATCCCTAAAGGATTTAAAATTATTTGTCCAATCCCATCGTTTTCTCTGACCAGATGATTCAGGTTATGAGCTAAGTGATAAACAAAAGCTAAAGGTAAAGCAGTAAATGCGAACCCTGAAAAAAGTTTCTTAAATGAAATAGGTGAAATTGAAAGTATTTTTGTTAGCCAGATAAAAAATATATATACAAGCAATGAAATTAACAGGCTTATAAATAATAAAATACTGAAAGTTAATAACAATGATCCTGAATCATTTATCATATACCCCAATTTTGATAATACTTTTTCAAAAAAAGGCATCATAGTGACCCCATGAAAAGAAGTGATACCTAGCAAGATCAGCATAAACCACGCTTCGTCCCAATGTGACCTTGCGTCTTGCGCTATCTCTCGAGTTGGCGGGCGCATGCGCCAAGCAATATTCTTTTTAGAACAACTTTGAACGCAATTACCGCAAGAAGTGCAATAGGTGTTCTGCTTAAGCCTACCCATAACAAGGCGTGTTGGGCATGGCTCAATTGTTTCCGTCCCGTAGTAACATTCTAACGTAGTGCAGTTTGCGCAAATATCAGTATCAATTGGCCTAAGTTCAACTACTGCAAGTTGCGAATAAAATCCAATAGTGCGGCCTATCGGACAAAAAAAACGGCAAAAAGGTTTGTTTTCATAAATGGCCAAGGAGAATATTGCCAACAACATTATTAACAATCCTAGAAATGCGGTCATGTACGGGTTTATTGTGAACCCAAAACCAAGCTCTAACCAGGTTAATCCAACCAGCAAAAATAGTGCCGGATAAATATTGCGTAGCCGCTTAGGTAGTTTAAGATTAAGGCTGTTATTTGAAGATGTGCGGTACCATAATCGACGACGAATTAGCCAGCCAGCAATAGTATCCCATGGGCAAATAGCGCACCATGCAGAACCAAGAAAAAAAACAGAGACAATAACGCCTGTCCACCATAGATTCCAAGTAAGTACAGTTGCAAGATTGCGTTCTGCAATTGGAGAACCGAATAGTCCTGCTGTAATAACAAATAAAAATAAAAGAACTACAATCAATTTCAATATAAATAATGGCCATGAATTAAATGTAAGAAATTTAATTAAAGGGCCTATCACGGGTAGTTCAACAAGATTAATACTATATTGTCTTGGCTCATAAATAGATGATGTGCGTAAAGCTAATACAATTAGAATAATCATTAAAAGACAAATAATGATAGCCCATTCGTAAGGAAGGCCTGGATGAGTCATGATCATAATGATTTATCCTTATACCTATATTTTGGGCTAATTTTTGCATTGATTAATTTCTTTCGTTGTAACAAATTTACAGTGATCAATAAAAGAGCTATTAAACTTACAGTAACACCTATTGGCCCAAAAACTGATGCGTCACCAATCCGTAATGGAAAATCAATTTGATAGGATTCACTATCTGATTCAAACTCTGCTCTGATGATATAATTCCCAGCTTCTTGAAACTCAAAACCTTGACGAAACACATTGTCATCAACTGCCTGTATACCCAACACCTCTTCTCGTTTGTTAAGCCAATTATTGTCTCTAACTTTAAAAATAACTTGTCCCTGAAAAGGTTCTCCATTATCAATACGAGATGCATAGAGGTTTACCCTGCCAGGTTGATTTGGGCTTGGAAATGCAGGAAAAACCATATAAGTAATATAGTATTCACCTACCTGCACTTCCACTTGCATGCTCGGCGGTGTGGTTGAATCTTCATTTAAACTATATGAAGGTCTCCCAAGAACATGATGCCCCTGAGCTGAGCTGCAAAATAATGTAAGAAAAAATATCCTAATCAAGTTCATTTTCTTAATATTCATTACGAACATATTAATTATTTTAAACGTTATGCTTAGTAACGGTTCCTTTATTCCTTTGAGCAATCTTGATCGGCAGGCTAAGATGAGGACAAACCTCAACACATAAACCACATCCAACGCAATTTAATGATTTTTTTCGCTATACTGATGTCCTAAGTGTCCTGGGCCCTGGCTTGCTATATCTTTACAATTCATTGTAAATTTCAACGCGTCAGTTGGACAAATGGCAATACATGCCGAACAGTTATTGCACTCCTGACCAAAGTTATCCCTCATGGGGTCAAGTTCAAACTCACAAATAGCTGTGCATTTTTTACAATCATTGCATGAGCTAACATTTCGATTTATTCGAAATACCCGATAACGCCCCAGTAGCGAATAAACAGCTCCGCCTGGACAAAAATAACGACAAAATCCACGTCTTGCCACGAATAAATCAAAAAGTAACGTTAAGATAAAAAAAACACTCCCGACTCCGAAACCACCCAAAGCTATCGCATAATAAATTTCACGTCCAATAATTGCAGGAGGATAAATTGCTGCAACTAAAACAGAGCCAGTGAAAAATGAAAGAATAAGTCCAAAAAATAATACGAGATATTTAATACGTCGATCAAAATGTTGTTTACCGATCGGTAAGTTAGCGCTATGAAGCCATACACCTAAATTAGTATTCAACTCATATAAAAAAGTTGCAGGGCAAATCCAGCCACAAAAAAATCTACCGAAAATAATAGTAAGTGTAACGGGTATTAATCCCGTCATAATAAAAGGCCAGTAAATTTGAAGACCTGCTGCTAATTGTCCGATAATCGCGAGTGGATCGGTTAGTTTTATACCAAAAAAGGATGCTGACCACGTTGTGCCTTTAATCATATCAAGTTCATTTTCCGGATCGCTAACAAATGGCGTTAGCCATTCCATGATCTCATAAAAACTTTTCTCAGATGGGGACAATAAATCATAAGCATGTGCAGCTACAAAAGATTGATAAACACTTAGACAAGGCAGTAAAATTAATATAATGAATACTAAACTGAGGCTTATCCACCGCAATTTATTTAAATGCTTTTGTATGCTTGTCATTAAAATCTCAGCTATAGTTTGGGATAATTTTTATAGCTTGCGGAATTTGAATGCAAGATCGTTCACACAAACCACAACCTACGCAGGCTTCCTGAACATGAGGTTGCTCCATCCAACCGACAGTAATCGCAACATCCTGTAAAGGACAGGCACGATAACAAACGCCACAGGATTTTCCTTGATATGATAGGCATAAGTTTTCATCAACACGAGCCTTGCCCATCTTAACTTGTTCTACAATTGTTCCGGCAGAACGTTTAATAGATTTAATAGCGCCAGTTGGGCATGCGTCTCCACACTTCATGCAGAGAATACAGGCCTGCTCACGTGGTGTTATGTATGGTGTGGCATAAGATGATAAACCATTTTCTGTACCAAAAAATTTAATGCAACGATTAGGGCAGGTCTCAGCACATTGTCCACATCGAATACAACGTGCTTCGAATTCGTTTTCCTCAAGCGAGCCAGGTGGTCGTAGATAACGAAATCTGGGTTTATTTTTTGTTACTTTTGCCTGAGTTGATAGTGGCGCAGCTAATGAAACTGCCGCGCAAATTAGACTCTGTAGGAAATTACGTCGTTCCACGTCTTTTACTTGGTAATAAATTTACACCAAATTAGACTTTTTCAATTCGGCATGCAAGTTTTTTAAAATCAACTTGGCCGGAAACAATATCCCAAACACGATTTGATACGCCATTAACCAACCATTTATTTTTCTTTGGATCAGCGCTATCTGCAACAGACAGGTTCCATGGACTAAACATATAACCACGTGGTACCGAGTTACGAGCCGGTTTTACCAAACTATTAACTCCTACCTGAGCCCTGGCTTCATAACTTCCACGTCTTGTTATTAATCGTACCTTTTCGCCATCTTTAACGCCTAGAATTTTTGCATCATCCGGGTGCATTTCAACATACTGTTCTGGGACAAGTCTCCTTGTTGTCGGACTACGATTTGATTTTGCAGTGTGAAAATGTTCATAAACTACTCCAAGCCCAAGCCAATACGGAAATTTATCTTTAGGTATATCTTTCCAAGGCTTATCTCGAAGTTCCTCATCAGGCAAATCAGGTGTCAATCCTTTATCGCGTGCTTCAGTTAACAAATCAATATGGTCGATAGTGTAATGTCCTTTCTTTTTACCAAATTCCATTAATTTTGCTGTTAGCTCTGCACGATTACTGTAATCCTGTTTACATAATTTCATGTGGACCTTACCGTCCTTAGTGCGAAAATAACCATAAGGTCGGTTTTCCCATCCTTCCTGCAGCATGAAACGTCGTTTTGTGCCCCCACTCTTAGCAATCTCATAGGTTGGTGCCGGCCATTGAATTCCACGTAGTTTTTTAAGTTGTTCGTACGGGCTGATTTTATCACGTTTTTCAACATCCAAAATACCGGTTAGGTCTGTGTCTGTCCCTTTTGATGCGCGAACAACGTCTCGAAAAACCTCTTCTGCATCATAAGTACCATCTACTCCTTTTTTGTATGGAAAGATCTTTTCTGCATTCATTCCTAACAAATGCGCAATCTCCTTGCCCTTATCAATTACCATATCCATATCAGGCCGACAACCTTTTGGCGGTATGCCTCCTTGCTCACAAATATTAATACGTCGTTCGGAACTTATATAAACACCATTAACTTCACCCCAAGTTGCAGCCGGAAAGATAACATCAGCATAAAGATTATTCGGAGCATGCCGATAGATTTCTTGAACTACATTAAATGTCTTGGAAAGCGCAGGCCTTACTAAGTTATATTGATCTGGTAGATCAATATGAGTCGCATAGACCAAAAACATTGATTTTACTTCGCCCTTAAGCGCTCGCTCCATCATTCCAACGGCATAACCCGGATTTTTCGAGCTTAAGGCTTGTTTTAAGTTTTTCTCAGGAACATGCCATGACTTAGCCATATGTGACAGATGTTTTAAGTTTGATAAGGGTTCGTTAAATGGTAAACGTCCTGTTAAACCGCCTGTAAAACGTTCGCCCATGGCATTGGGTTGCCCTGTCATAGAAAAAGGACCTGCGCCAGGTTTGGCTAAGTTGCCTGTTAAAGTCAATAAATTAACGATGGAAATAACATTATGTTGTCCGTGTATGTGCTGGTTATAGCCAATACCCCACATAATGATGACACCACCTTGACCATTCTTGCCTCTCGCTAGACGTTTTCGAGTAGCCTCTGCAAACATTTCTGCTACCTTGCGAATTAATTCTGGTGTAACTTCAGATGAACCCATGCGATCCTGAACCTGTTCTGGACTATAATGATTCTTTACGCCTTCTATGTATTCCTCCCAACCGGTTACGTGTTCTTCTAAAAATTTCCAATCGATTACATCATCATGATCTTTAAGTAATACATGTGCTAATGAATTCAAAAAACTAATATCGCCATTTAAAATAGGAACGTGAACAGAATTGTTTGGATTGATATCTTGATAACCTTTAACGGTGCCTGTTTCTCTGGGGTCAACAACTACGGTGGGGATATCATTTTTCTTTTTGTGGTCGGCTGCACGCCAAAAAATTATCGGATGTGACTCACGTGCATTATGTCCGAAATGAAAAATCATATCGCATAATTCAATATCTTCATAAGCTAGCGGTGGTGTATCTGACCCCAAAGTTGCAAAATAACCAGTCACAGCAGAAGTCATGCACATACGCGCATTGGCTTCAATTGTATTGGAACCCAATACCCCTTTCATAAGTTGATTTTCAAGATACTGCCCTTCCGTGGTAAGTTGTCCTGAGCCATAAAGCGCAATTGAATTGCCGGTGTATTTTTTAGCGAAATGTACCACCTTATGCGCAACCATTTCTGAAGCTTGTTCATACGGCACTCGTATGAAATATTTATCATCAAATGATCCTTTTGTTTTACTAATAAATTCTAGATCTCCATGATTTCTTTTATTCCATTCAGCCCAAACGTCTTTGCGTACATATGGATCTCCCTCCATACGATCAACATACATAGGCTCTGCTGCAGTTAGTCCCTTTATAC
Source organism: uncultured Legionellales bacterium (assembly GCA_913045195.1). GTDB lineage: Bacteria > Pseudomonadota > Gammaproteobacteria > Eutrophobiales > Eutrophobiaceae > UBA11869. Next base: position 8,458 of record CAJWQR010000042.1, read on the forward strand.
ATTGTAAGCCGTAGTTAGTAGGATGATCTTTGTCTGGTCGCATAGAAACTATTTTGCCGTTTTCTGACTGGATGATTGTTCCGCATCCGACACCACAATAAGGGCATTGTGCTAATGCTGTTGTTCGTGTTGCTGATGCAGCTTCCGATGCAATTGGTGCTGCCTCAAGTTCAGGGTTATCTTTTGCTAATAAACTTACTCCTGTGGCTGCGCTTGTAATAAACGCGCTACCCTTAATAAAATCACGTCGATTCATTTTGATTCGTTTCATTCTATCGATCCTCTATTGACCTAACATTGGTATGCTACGTAGATAAACAATGATGTCATCGATCTCCTGATCAGAGAGATTGGCCAAGCCGCTTGCCCCTTGAAATCCAAGCATTCGTGTATTCGAACGACCCTCTTTTATAGTGGCTCGAATAAACCCGTCTGACACAACATCAAGAAATCCTTTTTTACCTATAGCGGTGCCTGTTCCACCTGCGATATAACCATCGCCTCTAACACCATGACAGGTAGAACATATTTGCTTAAACCACTCCTTACCTAGACGAGGATCACCGTGCGCGTCTGGTTGCGCATTAACTTCGTCTGAAACATTAGGAACATCAGAGTGTGAACGTAAAAAAGCAATTATTGACCTGAGATTTTTTTCGTTCAAATGAGTAAATGGTGGCATACCAGTTCCAGAACGCCCATTACTGATTGTTGTAAGAAAAAAATTATCAGAAGCATTGGCTAGTAAATCCTTGTTAGTTAAAGATGGGGCTAACCCTGGTTTACCTATTGCGTCTGCCTGATGGCAAAACACACAATTCTGCTTATAAAGCAGCTCACCCTTTTCAACTTCCGATAAATTTTCAGGAAATTCAGAAGGAGTTACTACTACCTCTACCTTTTCTATGTCTGATTCCTCTTCTATTTCTGATAAATGCTCAGTAGATACAGGCGGACTCACCGCCGTTAAACTATTCGAAGAAATTTGTGATGAAGTTATTGCTACTGCTAAACCAAGAAATGATACTAACGCTAGAATTACTAATAAATAATCATGAATAGAATTTGACTCTGTTTTCTTTTTCATAATAACTTTGTGTGTTTTTATAATTAAACGTGTATAGACCTTGTTCCTCGCACATAGATCTTAACCCTAGCAGGAAAGAAATATCTTGATTTAGATCATGCGGTTAAAAGGAAAAATTCTTCTGAAAATCATGATGGTGGCCAGGGACAGAATCGAACTGTCGACACAAGGATTTTCAGTCCTCTGC
>CAJWQR010000043.1 GCA_913045195.1 uncultured Legionellales bacterium
GTATCTTCCTTGCGAAAATCTATGGATAAAGAAGCTATCGTAAGACAAATTCAAACTTATATTGCAAGCTCCCTCGACATTGATGTCATACATAAACTAGCAGAATCAGCATCAATAGAAAACTTTCGTAAAGGTAAAGTCTTATTTAATGAAGGAGATGAAGGAGATGCGCTTTATCTTATAAGTAAAGGTTCGTTAATGGTATCAAAACGAATTGGTGGCAAAGAGATAACGCTAGCCTACGTTGCTGCTGGCAATTATGTCGGTGAAATGGCGCTCATGTCAGATTTATCCCGTACAGCAACGATTAAAGCCGCTGTTGATTGTGAAACAATTAAAATAGATGGCGATATCTTCCGTAAATTAGTCAATGAAAACCCTTCTCTTCAGAAAGAAATTGAAGAAAAATATGGTCAGCGTATTGTTGAAACTGAAAAGATGATTGAACAACCCGAAGCCGGAAGTATTGTAGAGTTTCTAATGGGTGAAGGTATTGGTGAAGCAACCGATGTACTCTTAATTGACGAATCAATATGTGTTGGATGTAACAACTGTGAGAAAGCCTGCGCTGAAACACATAGTGGTATTTCACGACTAAACCGCGAAGCGGGGCCAACGTTTGCTAATGTTCATGTTCCAACAAGTTGTCGACACTGTGAACATCCACATTGCATGACAGATTGCCCTCCGGACGCAATTAAACGAAATTCAGAGGGTGAAGTTTATATTACCAATGATTGTATTGGTTGTGGTAATTGCGTAAGAAACTGTCCTTACGGTGTCATTCAAATGGCGCCCGAACCACCAGAAAAACCTGGTTTATTTTCTTGGCTTCTTTTTGGAAAAGGCCCTGGACCAGGTGAAGACTATGGTTATCGGAAAACTGCGCCAGAGGATGCGCGTAAGACAGCAGTCAAGTGTGATATGTGTAAAGATATTACCGGGGGAGCATCTTGTGTACGCGCCTGCCCAACAGGTGCAGCAATCCGTGTAAAACCAGATGAATTTATGGATTTCATCAGAGATGGTGGAGAATCAATTTAATGAGTTCCAATAACGCCCACGAATCATTTTTAATTTATAGAGGATTAAAATTTTTCTGGTTAGCAATAGCTTTAGTATTTGTTGTGATAGTACTTTATATTTGGCATGAACCTTTAGACGAGCCAAACGGAGGATCTTGGCTCGGATACACGCTAGGAGTTATCTCTGCGGCACTAGTGTTATGGTTAACCTGGTTTGGTGTACGCAAACGACAATATGCGCTAAGTGCCACAAAACTTAAAGTTTGGCTCTCTGCTCACATCTATTTTGGACTTGCTCTTGTTGTAATTGCCACCTTGCATAGTGGTTTTCAAATTGGATGGAATATTCATTCTGCTGCCTACATTCTTGTATTATTAACAGTTGCAAGTGGTGTCTTTGGAGTTTTTGTATATGTCCGTTACCCGAAACTAATGACAAAAAATCGTGCAGGACTTTCATTAGATGAAATGATGGGGAAAATCTCAGAATTAGATCAAGATATTCTTAAAGAAGGACAACAACTACCCGAAGAAATAAATTCAGCGCTGCTTAAAGCAGTGAGAAAAACAAGTATTGGTGGAAATATATTTGAAAAACTATCACCTAAAAATGTTATTTGCCCAACAACAGAGGCAAGAAATTTAATTGAAACAAAATTTGCTGATATGTCTTTACAAGACCAACATATATCTAAAGTTATCGCGTTATTAGCAAAAAAAACAAAGCTTCTACGCCGCGCAAGACGTGATATTCAAATAAAAGTCATTTTACGAATCTGGTTATTTTTTCATATTCCACTGGCTATAGGTCTATTAGGTACGCTTTTTTCTCACATTCTAGCTGTGTTTTTTTATTGGTAAGGAAAAATAATACGCAATGAAAGTTCTTATCAAACATCTTTTGAAGAAAACTCGAACAGGTGGGTATGCTCAACGTGATGAGGTAATAGATGCGCAAAACGTCAGTTTTGGGCGGGGCTCTGAATGTGAAGTTCATCTAACCGACCCAAGGATTCTCCTAGTTCAAGTTAAAATTACTGAACGCTCAGGAAAACTACATCTTGAAAGCCAAGGAGATAGTGATTTTCAGGTTAATGGTCAAATATTAACTAAAGCTTCCGTAAAACCCGGAGATAAAATTCAACTAGGGCCATATGATATTGAAATTCTGGATAATGATAATAAACATGATGCTGTTCTTACTATTGAGCACTCGCGCCCTCTAGGAGATGAATTGGTAGCATTAAAAAAACGTTCGAACACAGAATTTACAACACTTGGCCTAAGTATTCGTGGGTGGGCTTGGTTTTTATTCATTGTGATCATAACGATTGGAGTTTTAGGTCCGCTAACCGCATTCATTACCAAACCTAAAGGTGAAGACCCTTTAGCTAGGGCTGAAACTACTAGATTACTGGCAGATGCCGACCATGTATGGCTGCCTGGTCCACATTCAAGTGTCCATGCTCATTTTGGTGATCGCTGTGAAACTTGTCATACAAATGCATTTAAACAAGTGATGAATAAAGTTTGTTTTGATTGCCATAATAATGCAGGACATCATGCTGACCCTTCCATATTTCCAAGCGCGTCACTTGACGGGCAACAATGTCAGGATTGTCATAAGGAACATAGCGGAGATAAGGGCTTACTTATTACAACCGAGAGATTTTGTACGAATTGTCATAGTGAAATATTAGAGATAGCTGAAAATTCAAAATTAAAAAATGTTTCTGACTTTGATAAACACCCTCAATTTCATCCAACACTTATCAAAACTCATCAGCCTGAAACTTTTGAGAGAATCGCCATTGATGCAAATAAACCAAAACCGGTCGATCATTCTAATTTGAAGTTTCCGCACAATAAACATTTAAAAGAAAATGGTGTTCGACATCCAAATGGTACGCGAACAGTGCTGCAATGTGGATTTTGCCATGAACCAGAAACTGGTGGTGTTGCACTACAACCAATTAGTTTTGAAAAACACTGCTCAAACTGCCACGAACTAAAATTTGAACCTCAAGCTCCTAATAGAGAAATGCCACATAAAAATTTATCACAGGCAAAAGACTATGTGGCAGGTACTTATGCAGAATTTGCATTACGTGGTAACTGGATTGAACCGGCTAGCCCAGTAGAAAATGTTTCTAGTTTTCGTAAATTAATTGGCGAGGGCCCAATTGTAACGGAAGAACAAAGAAAAGCAGCTTTTGAATGGGCGGAATCTAAAGCAGAAGAAGTCTTGCAGGGAAAATTTGGACGTGGGCTCTGCGGTGAATGTCATGAAATCATAGATAACGAAAAAACTAAAAACTGGGATGTTGCGCCAGTTCATATTCCGACAAAATGGCTACCTAAAAGTCATTTTAACCACAAACCTCATAAAGATAGAAAATGTACTACTTGTCATAACGCCAAAGAAAGTGAAGAGGCAACTGATGTGCTGCTTCCGTCAGTTAAAACATGCCAGGAATGTCATGGGGGGGAATTTGCAACTGCGAAAGTTAAGAGCACATGTGTTGAGTGTCATAGCTTTCACCGTGAAGAACTGATGATGCCAAAAGAACAGCTATAACTTTTTTTAGAATTTACGACGCAGTTCGAGGCGAATCCCAGAAAGATTATCTACATCCTCTAGAATACCAAGTATTGCATCTGCCCTTAGAATCCAACGATCATTTAAATTATGTTGATAACGCGCACTCAATGCATATTGGTCTCCAACAATTGTCTCTGATTGGCCTCCAAACGGTTGAACCGTTGCAAATTCAAAAACAATCTGGCGAGACAGATCAAAAAGATTTTCGATACCTACAGCAAAACCATACGCATCCTGTGCGGATGAGTCTAATTTTGGAAATCCGGTAAGACCATCTGTCTCAAATGCTATACCAGTATTTTTAAGTAATCCATCATTCCCACGCACAAGTGGTTGAGGTCTATCTACACCAACAAAAAAGTTCGCATAAGGAATTAATGTAAGCGGTTTATGCGTAATGAGTGAATTCTCTACCAAAATTGCAAACCCATCAGCTGTCTGCGTATTACCGCCATTAGGATTTTGTCCCAACGCCCAAAAACCGCGCACCGAATTTGAAAGTTTACCGCCATATCGTTTTGTCCATGAAACAGTCAAATTATGATGATCAAAATTACTTAATCCGTTTCCATCACGTTTATCATCTATAAAACCATACCCACCCTCAAAATAACCTTCTCGTGTTTCAATAAAAGTTGTAACACCAAAAACATTACCTTTATTATCTTCTAATTGATTATTAGCATTTTTTAACGCTGCAGTTGTTACTTTATCAATGCCTGCAAAGAAAGTTATATCCATATTTGAAATATCAAATTTTGGTGAATTTTTCGCCGGAATGGCAAACGCGCCGCCAATAATTGCATCATCAAACCAAATTCCATTTTGAAAAAGTAATGGCATAAAACCAAATGCAAAAGGCAAATCATAGGTTGCCCACTGATCAGTTAATCCAGACTGAATAGCCCCTATGTCGCCTTCGAAAAAAAGAGTTTCAATATTACCGTCTAATACAAAATCAAACTCGCCATGGTCATCACCAAAAAATTCGTGACGAAGAAAATTATTATTCTTATCTATTGGCCGTAGAAACATGTGAATACGTTCTGTTGATGTCAGTTTTAAATCAACATTAAGATTTAATCGGGCGGCAAGTTGGCCAATTTCTTGACCGCCATTATCATTAAAGGCAAGGGCCGATCTGAAATCACCAAAAACTAATAGTTGTGGCCGAAGAAGGTTCTTTGTGCCGACAGTATCGTAAGTCTGCCCCAAAACACCTTCAGTGTATAATGGATAACCCCATTCCAAAATTGGGCGTGGTTCATTAAATGGAGTCTTTCCGCCATAGATTTTTATTTGTTCAGCAACATCATAAACATCATCTGGATAGGTTGGGTCACTACCAAAAAGATCACGCTCAAATTCAGATGAACGAGCAATCGGATCCATCTCAGGTGGTGCTTGATGCCCCTCATATCTTGGGCTGCCGCTTCTTTCTTCTAGTACAGTATCTGGAGGGACATCTCTGCGACGCAATACACCTTCTTTATCCTCAGCAGACACTTCTTCAGCAACTACGTCTTCCATATAGTCTGAAACGCTCTCGTTGTGATGTTCCGATTCTGCGACAAGGTATCTTTCTCTAAGTGGAGTCGTATTTGGTTTCTTAATACTTGTATCAATTGTTTTTTCTTTAATTATTAACCAATTATCATCAATTTTTTCTAAAGAGATAAGTTTTCTAATATCATCACTATAGCTATCTGATTGGTAACTTTGTAAGAACTCAACATCAACATGGTTTGAATCATGCGATTTAATCTCTGAATCTGCTAAAGTTACTTTTATAAAGGTTGGGGTAATAACTCTCTCACGACGTTGTTTCTCCCATCTCCCGCGACTGATTTTTTTTGATGGAATAAAAGTTTCTGCATAAGTTTTAAGATAAGCATTTATATCTTGAGCTGACCAAGAATCTGACCAACGCTCTAGTACTGCCTCAACAGTCTCTTTGATTGAAATAACTTCTTCTTCAATTACGCCAGCGTTTTTATTTGGTTTAGATTCAATTTCACTTAAGTTACTATCAGGCAGATCTTGTTCAGATAATAAATTTTTTATTTCTACATCAGCTACTATTACCTTCTCTTCAATAATCAACCATTGATTATTAATATTTTGCATTGATAGTTGCTTTTTTACTTCATCGGTATAAGTATTTGATTGGTAGTATTGTATAAAATCAACATCAGCAAGATTCTCGCCGTACTGGTTTACTTTTATATCGGATAGGGTGACTTTAATATAGTCAGGTGTTATCAACTTTATTTTTCTTTCGCTCTCCCATGCTCCACGGTTTAATCCTTTTGATGGAACAAACTCTTGACTATAGCTTTCAAGATAAAGAGAAACATCCTGTGAAGTCCATGCGTTTACCCAATTGTTTACCGAAGATTCTATGCCGGCATATGCAGGATGTATGTAAATAAAAAAGAGAAGTCCGCTAAAAAATAGTTTGCCCTCTTTTCGCAATTTATAATTAATAAAAATCATCTTTTATTTAATATCAAATTCTGTTGCGTATGGATGAATATCAATCATCCATTCATTAATTCGTTTTTCCATATCAAGTGTTGCGCCAACAAATTTCATAAAATAAATCGGCTCGGCTCGGCTACGTAGTCTCACTTGTAGTTTGTATGTGCCTTGTTTTTTGACTAAATCTCCTGGAACTTTATATTTTGCATCACGATACGCCAGTGGCGGAATTGAACGACCTTCCATTCTAGCAAATGGAGGGTGATTCATGACTGTTGTTGGTTGTGCCGCTGGTCTTAACATGGGGAGTTGATCGATATCAAAATTGACGGGTAGATACATCTCCCGATCAGTCCCTTTAATATTTGTTGTTAAAAATTTTGTTTGTAAATTAAAAAGCTGGTCATCGTGTTCAATTGTCCCTTCAGCTAATTCTATTGAATGAAGGTCAACCATATCTCCATATTTATCAACATAACCAGATTCAAATACACGCTCCCCATCGGGATCAGTAAGTACAACATTGAGCCAAATTTCAGGTTGTGCTCCCAGTGAACCGGACGGGAGATTATGGCCCTCATCGACATTGGTAACCCGATAGCGGAAACTCAAATCTTTACCTATTTCTGGGGCGCCTTTATCAAAAAATGGTCCGTCTATTCGACTTCCATTTTCCATAACTGCGAGACGATCAAGTCGTTTATTTTCAAGAAGCTTATTATTTTGCCCGATTATATAGCGCGCTTCTTCTCGTGCCTTTCGGGTTGACCATATCTCTGGAAATTCGGGTGCCTCAACTAGTCCCTGCTCAAGTTTATCTTCCCAATCAGGCATTCCCCATAGTTCACGATAATTAAAAGTTAACCACTCTTTAACTGACCATTTAAGTGCGCGAGCATTAAATGGGAATAAACCGGGATGTGCAATTGGATATCCGGGGCCATAAAAAGCATGGTTCGAATGTTTACGATTTGTATCTCCCACAACACGACCATTAACAATTGCAACAGGTGCGGTATCGTAGCCTTTTGCCTCGCCAGGTATTTTGCCCATATGACAAGCTTGGCAAGTCACTCCCTTCGCGTGCGCAGGACTATCGCGATATTGTTCCCATACTACTTCCAGCTTGATACCTAAATTAACTGCTACCTGATGGCATGAAACACAAAACTCAGATTGTCCGATCGTCTCAAAAACTGAAGCCCCTGCATGAATAGGAAAACCCTCTTCCTCAGGACTCCCTGATACTTTATAGTAATCACGATCTGCTAATACTTCAGCAACACCAGGGGCATTTCCAGTATTATAAACAGGCTCATAAATACTCCCCGGTTGTATATGGCGCTCGCCATTAACCTTAAAAAATGATTGATTGACCCTATGACAAGTAATACAGGTTATTCCTTCTCTTGCTACTAAGGATCGTTCCCATAACGGTGATTCTCTGGGTTCGCCAATTTGGGTGCCGACCGTTTGATGGCATCGCACGCAGAAACTACCCATAGTACCCGATGTTAGTGCATTGACTGCTTGCTCAAATTTATGAAACATGGGAGATATTGATGCATATGCATGATTAGAAGATGACCATTCACTGAAGATCTTTTGGTGACAACGACCGCATAATGCCGCCGAAGGATATTGCGATTGTTTTAATATCTCAAAATGTGGGTCAATGCTTTCTCCGCCACCAAGCAATTTTGGTTCGACATCACTAACCAACCTTTCCCACTGGGCTTCATAATCTTCGGGTAACTTATGATCTTGATCTATAATTGATTCACCAGCTAAAGAAAATCCAGAAAATATAATGCAAGCCAGCAAATAAAGCTTAGCTTTAAAAAATATTATCAAGTACTTTTTTTGCAGTATTTGTGATTTCATATATATAAATAAATTATTCGACAATATTAACCTATACGTATCACTCACGTGTTTGAGTAACAATTATCCCTAATTATAAATTAGAGTCTTACTTTTTCTTACTTCTTCGATAGCTGTAGTTCAGGTTCCATAGCAGCCTTTATGCTTTCAATTGCTTTGACAAAATCCGAGGGACGATATTTTTCATCATACTTAACCGCTTCATAAGCCATATCCATCGCGGTTTTTACTTTTTGTATTGTCGCGTCCTTTAATATTCCTGCATCCTTCATAGCTTCTACAACACTACCAATTGAGTAAGTAGCCTGCTCTGCCGCTATATAATTTACGTATTCACCATGAAGGCCAAACTCTAATAATGCATTTAGTATTTTACTCATTTCACCGCCTGTAAAACTATGTCCATTGATTTTTTTAACAACACCTTGAAGCGTTTGTTTTAGTGTGTTGGCCGCATCATACGTTGCATCACCACCCTTCATCGAAGACTGATGTAATGCTCTTGCTTCATTTTCAATGAGTTTTCCAAGTTCGGGGTCAACAACAGATGTGACAACGCGTAATAAAACAATATTTGCGTCATTTAATTTCGGTATACCCGGATCAAGACCTACGCTATCTCGCCTCTCCCAACGAAGATTAGACATTGGATGATGGCATGCATGACAATCGAAAAAGACCAATTCTGGGAAAATGCCCTGGCGATTACGCTTAGCATCTGTCAATGCCTCTAGGGTTTCTTCAACAGCAACAGCTTGGCCAATCGCCCAAGTTTTAACGCCGTTGTCCCAGCTCTTTCGTTGCCGATAATCTGCATCGACTCGATAATGCGCAGGCTGAGTAGCCGTATAAGTATCCAGCTCAAAAGATAGCCTAGGGTGCCCTGCACCCATTATTTTATGCGTAAGAAACTTATTTTTTGTACCGTAATGACAACTCAGGCAAAGTTTCGCCCTTGCTATTGGTTCTTCGGTTGGATATTGGCCAGCCTCTATGTTTTCTTTGCGCCCTCCTACCCCAGAAACATGAATTCCAAGCCACTTTTCAGCGCCGCCATGACAAGCTTCGCAGGTAACGCCATCACTTAATGTAAAATTTTTAGCACGCTTTGATTTTGGCACATTATTGGCGTGACAATTAAGGCATGTATCATCTTTTTGGGGATCTTCTATGCCTAAATTTTTTGCAATACGTTGCGAACGTTCCTTCCCCAGTGTTTTGAAGGCACGAGCATGGTGATCGTGTTTTTTCCAAGTGATTGCTTCATTTTGAAGTACTGATGAATTTTGCCAAGGTTTAATTGCCCCGTGACAAGTAGAACCTGAGCAAGTCTGCACACCAAGATGCATGTCATCACCATACTGAGGTAAAGTCTCGGCATAAAGACCTGATGCTTGAATTGTAAGCAATAGTCCAAATGCAATCAAAACGCTTCTAAAGCCCTTTTTCATATTGTTATCGCCTCTTGGTACTTCCATTAATTGTACCCAAATTTATTTATTGTATAAATCCTTCTTCTAACAATACTAATATATTACTAGGGCTGGCCCATGAATTAAACTTGATATAAAGAAATATCTTGATTTAGATTATATTGTATCTATTCAAAAAATTGTTACTTGCCTAAGTACTTGTTTTGATGGCGGAGAGGGAGGGATTCGAACCCTCGATACGGGATAAACCGTATACTCCCTTAGCAGGGGAGCGCCTTCA
>CAJWQR010000044.1 GCA_913045195.1 uncultured Legionellales bacterium
TGGAGAAAGTTTCTAATCGGATTATTAATGAGGTTGAGGGTATATCAAGAGTGACTTATGATATTTCAAGTAAACCACCAGCCACGATTGAATGGGAGTGATAATGAGATTAGAAGGAACTGAATTTCAAGTCAAAGTTTGGAAGGCAATAGCTAAGATTCCGAAAGGTGAAGTTAGAACTTATAAGCAATTAGCAAAGGCCATTAAAAAACCCAAAGCAATAAGAGCTGTTGCCAATGCCTGCGGTAAAAATCCATATCCAATTAAGATTCCTTGTCACAGGGTAGTCGGTTCAAACGGTTGTATAGGCGGCTATAGCGGAAAAGGCGGAATCAACCAAAAAAAGAACCTGCTAAGAAAAGAAGGGACAACGTTTTATTAAACGGGGACAAAAGATCCAACTTATACAAGGAAATTGCTTAGAAGTAATGGATAAACTCCATCAAGAGCGAGGAGAATTTGTCGATTTAATTTTTTGTGACCCTCCCTATTTTCTCTCAAATGGCGGTATAACTTGTCAAAATGGAAAGATGGTAAAAGTTGATAAAGGTGACTGGGATAAATCAAAGGGCGCGGAAATTAATCATCAATTTAATTATGAATGGCTAAAAAGATGTCAAAAAATCTTAAAGCCAAATGGTTCGTTAATGGTCTCTGGCACCTTTCATGTGATTTATTCTATTGGCTATGCCATGCAACAACTGAATATGAAAATTTTAAACAATATTACCTGGCAAAAACCCAACCCACCTCCTAATTTAGCTTGTCGATATTTTACGCATAGTACGGAAACCATTATATGGGCTGCTAAAAATACTAAATCAAAACATAAATTCAATTATGAATTGATGAAAGAAATAAACGATGACAAACAAATGAAAGATGTGTGGGTGATGACGGCACCAGGTAAGGCTGAAAAAACCTATGATAAACATCCAACACAAAAACCACTTTCTTTATTAGGCAGATTAATTTTAGCCGCAACCGATGAGGGTGATTTAGTTTTAGATGCTTTTAACGGGAGTGGTACAACGGGCGTATCATGTATTCGTACCAATAGAGAATATATTGGTATTGAGTTAGAAAAAGAATTTATTCAATTAAGCAAAAAACGTTTTTCTGAACAAACCAAGTTAAATGATAAATTGTCTGCATAACGGTTAAGTTAAGAATGAATATAGATGAAGAATGGATGCAATGTGCTTTTCGGTTGGCGAAGAAATCTGAAGAGCATAATGAGGTGCCAGTTGGCACCATTATTGTTTACCAAAATGAAATTATCGGCGAAGGTTGGAACCAACCTATCTTATCTCATGATCCAACCGCCCATGCTGAAATCATGGCGCTGAAAAATGCAGGAGAGAAAATCGGAAACTACCGTCTACCTGAATCAACGATGTATGTCACACTTGAGCCTTGTGTAATGTGCGCGGGCGCTATTGTTCATGCCCGTATTGCTAGACTTGTTTATGCAGTTGATGATGAAAAGACGGGTGCTTGTGGTAGTGTATATAATTTAGTTCAGGCAGAAGAATTAAATCATCATGTGGAAGTAGAAAAAGGAATTTTAGAGAGACAATGCCAAGCACTAATTCAAGATTTTTTTAAAGAAAAAAGATTGAGAAAGTCATGACAAATTCTGTTGAAATCTTAGTTGAGCAACTAGCCGAACGATTTTTAAAAACTTCAAAAAGACTCGTTACTGCTGAATCGTGTACTGGTGGTGGCCTGGCGGAGAATCTTACCCGATTGCCCGGAAGCTCATTATGGTTTGAATGTGGTTTTATTACTTATTCGAACCAATCAAAACAGGATGTTTTATCTGTCTCTGTTGAAACAATAGAAGAATTTGGTGCGGTTAGCGAAGAAGTAGCACTTGCTATGGCTGAGGGTGCCTTAGCACAGAGCTCTGCAGATTATAGTGTTTCAATTACCGGTATTGCCGGACCTGATGGCGGAACTGATGATAAGCCTGTTGGGACAGTTTGTATTGCTTGGTGTGAAAGAAATACGAGCGGGAGTACAACACGTATTAATTTTAGTGGAGATCGACAAAAGATAAGAGAGCAATCCTGTTTGCTGGCAATGCAAGGTTTACTTGATATTTTACAGAAAGCCTCAGATTAAAATTTTAGCTCTTCCCCCAACGCCATTTAACACCACCCTTTACTCTATCTTTAGCCAAAATAAAATATACAGTGTGAATTAAAATAAAATCGATAATAAATCGCAGCCAATCATTGATAGTCTCATCAGTTGTTTTATCTTCAAAAGGATTGCTGAGATAAAACGCCGCACAAATTAAAGTAAGAGCAATTAGAATGATCAACCATCCTTGCCAGGAAGAAGGATAAAATCCACTACCATAATTTTTAGGTGTAAACCAAAACTCTTTCATTATATTTCTTCTCCTAATTTTTTATGTGGCGATTACTCAAATGCCCAACTGGCGAAGGGTTCGATTTCTTCTCTATTGACTACAATAAGTTGATATTTATTTGGATTTAATGAGTGGTCAATTGTGGTATCTACAGAAAGTTGCTGTAGTAAGTATCCGATTAGTGCTCGTCTTACCTTGATATTGATTAAATCTTTATTACTGCTGTAATCAATAAGTAAACTTTTTTGTTTTTCTTTATTAAGCTTTGGATGAGGCGCAAGCTCAAGTGAAATTATTTCTACCCAATCATCGTCATATAATTCATTTGATTCAGCATCAACATCAAGGCATTTTGTATTTGCAAAACGAGAGAGAACAAAATCTCGAAAATCAAAAGTCTCCTCACTGTAGGCGCGCACATGCCAGCGAAAACCCGTGTTGATGAGCGAATGAGGCTCGATAATTCTTTTACTAGAACCTTCTCTTTCAGTTAGTGAATGATAACTAACTTTTAATTTTTTCTTACCAGATATTGCACGGGTAATTTGTGCAAGCACTGATTTTTTTGGCAATCGACTAGGAAGTGTTAAGCCAAAAGCCGGGATACCGAACATATGATTATCTGCATTCGGTGCACTTGTGATAATAAAATTGGCCTCAAATATCGGCAATGCCACAGCAGGTGTTAAATCAGCAAAAATCTCTTGAAATGAATCACTAGGGACAAAACCAAAGACACTATGCTTGTAAATTAGGTTGTCCGGAGCGACTTCACTGTAGAATTTTAAATCCTTGGTTGCCGCCGCATCCGAAATCGCGAATGCCTTGGCAATATCGCTTCGTGTAATGACTCCCGCGTAAAATGCCATTAATTCGATATATTGCAGGCGTTGCCGTGCGCCCCATTTAATTTCGTCAATCGCTACTTTTCGTTTTGCCATTACTTAAATCCCAGAAAATTCAGAGAATTATACAAAAAATTACGTAAAACATAGTAAAATATATGATATGGTAAAAAATATAAAGGTCATAAAAAGTATTGACATCTAAAAAAGTATACCCTATAGTTTGACCAAGATGAAGAGTTTTAATACTTAAATATGGAGAATGAACATGGCGAATACAGAAGTAGGGGATGACAAAAAAAAGGCGTTAACGATGGCGCTAAGCCAAATTGAAAAACAATTTGGTAAAGGTTCGGTAATGAAAATGGGAGACCAACCGATCGCGAAAATAGCATCAGTTAGCACGGGTTCGTTGGGTCTAGATATTGCGCTGGGAGCAGGCGGATTACCTTATGGTCGGGTTGTTGAAATTTATGGCCCAGAGTCATCCGGCAAAACTACGCTTACCTTATCAGCGATTTCTGAAGCACAAAAACAAGGAAAGATCTGTGCATTTATCGATGCAGAGCATGCACTTGACCCTGTTTATGCCGAGAAACTAGGTGTAAATATTGATGATCTGTTAGTTTCACAGCCAGACACTGGAGAACAAGCACTTGAGATTTGTGACATGTTGGTACGAAGTGGCGCAGTTGAGTTAGTTGTGATTGATTCAGTTGCGGCATTGGTTCCTCGGGCAGAAATTGAGGGTGAGATGGGCGATTCTCATATGGGTCTTGCGGCTCGTTTAATGTCCCAAGCTTTAAGAAAATTGACAGGCAATATCAAGCGCGCAAATTGTTGCGTGATTTTTATTAACCAGATTCGCATGAAGATAGGCGTTATGTTCGGCAATCCTGAAACAACCACAGGAGGCAATGCGCTGAAATTTTATTCATCGGTTCGTCTAGACATTCGCAGAATCGGCGCAATAAAGAAAGGCGAAGAAGTGGTGGGCAATGAAACCCGAGTGAAAGTGGTTAAGAACAAGATCGCACCGCCATTCAAGCAAGCTGAATTTGGCATTTTATACAATGAAGGTATTTCTCGTGAAGGCGAGATAGTCGACTTAGGCGTAAAAGAAGGGTTGATAGATAAAGCGGGTGCTTGGTATAGCTACAAAGATGATCGGATTGGACAGGGTAAGGATAATGTTCGAATTTTTCTAAAAGAAAATCCTGAAATCTCACAGGAGATTGAAGAACAAATAAGAGCAAAATTATTACCAACTGTCCCAGTAGAAGATATAACTGATGAAATTGAAGAGGAAGAGGCTGTAGTCTGAGTATAGAACGTCAACAAGTTTTACAACGCGCTTGTGATTTTTTGGCAAGACGGGAGCATAGTCGTCAGGAGTTAGCGTATAAACTTGCAAGGGGATGTGAAGATCAATCGTTGATTGGCGAACTCCTAGATAAGCTCTCTAGTGAGGGGCTACAAAGTGATGAACGATTTACCGAGAGTTTTGTAAACCACCGTATTGATAGCGGAAAAGGGCCGATGAAAATTCATCAGGAGTTACGGGAGCGTGGTATAGAAAAAACCGTGATTCAGCAATATCTAGGGTCATGCTCAATTGATTGGTTATCACATGCGGAAACAGCAAGAATTAAAAAGTTTGGTGACAGTATTCCTGCTAATTGTGCCGAAAAATCAAAACAATTAAGATTTTTACTTAATAGGGGTTTTAGCAGTCAACTAATTAGTCAACTTTTGTCATAATTAGGCACCCATGAAAACTAGTAATGACATCCGCCAGTCTTTTTTGGATTTTTTCAAATCAAAAGATCATGAAATTGTTCCGAGTAGTTCATTAGTGCCCTCAAACGATCCAACGCTATTATTTACTAATGCGGGTATGGTTCAGTTCAAAGATGTGTTTCTTGGGCGTGAGAGCCGCCCATATAAACGAGCCGTATCATCGCAGCGTTGTGTGCGCGCAGGCGGTAAACATAATGATTTAGAAAATGTTGGATATACGGCAAGGCATCATACATTTTTCGAAATGCTGGGTAATTTTAGTTTTGGAGATTATTTTAAAGAAGAAGCAATTACCTATGCCTGGGAATATTTAACAGATGTCTTGAAAATCCCGGAATCTAGGCTTTGGGTAACTGTTTTCGAAGACGATAAGGAAGCAGCTAATATTTGGTTGAATGAAATTGGTATTTCGCCAAAGCAATTTAGTCGCTGTGGCGAGCAAGATAATTTTTGGTCAGTAGGAGATACTGGACCATGTGGACCATGCAGTGAAATTTTTTACGACCATGGCAAAGATATTCCTGGCGGACCACCGGGTTCTAAAGATGCAGACATGGATCGGTATGTTGAAATATGGAATCTCGTATTTACGCAATATAATCGCGATAGCGGTGGCTCGTTAAAACCAATTCCACACCCCTCAGTTGATACGGGGATGGGGCTTGAAAGAATTACCGCCGTGATGCAGGGAGTTCATAATAATTTTGAAATAGAATTATTCGAAAAGATTATTAAAAAAATAAATACTCTTTGTGGCAACAATCAGATTGATATTATTTCAAGTCGTGTTGTTGCTGATCATATACGCTCTTGTTCATTTTTATTAGCAGATGGCGTAGTTCCGTCAAATGAAGGTCGAGGTTATGTTTTACGGCGAATCATTCGCCGTGCAATTCGTCATGGTAATAAGTTAGGTTTGAAAGAACCATTTTTCTATAAATTAGTTGAAGTTCTAGAACAAGAAATGGGCGATGCTTATCCTGAATTATCTAAAACAAGATCAAATATTGAAAGAATGTTGCTTGGCGAAGAAGAACGTTTTGCTGAAACTCTAGAGCAAGGATTAAAAATTTTTGAGGATATTACTAATAAAATAAAGGGTAATACGATTAAAGGTGAGGATGTTTTTCGTTTATATGATACCTATGGTTTTCCTGTAGATTTAACGGCGGATATAGCCCGCGAACGAAATATAAAAGTCGACATGATTGGTTTCAATAAGGCTATGGCTGGGCAACGACAACGAGCTCGTGGCGCCAGCAAATTCGATGCCGGGGTGAATGTGAATACAGACAATAATTTAGTGAGTGCATTTACAGGTTATGAAAGGTTAGAACAAAAGACAACAGTAATTGCGCTTTATCAAGACGGAAGAAATGTAAAGTCATTGAGCCAGGGTGAGATTGGCGGTGTAATTTTGCTAGAGACTCCATTTTATGCTCAATCTGGTGGTCAGGTTGGCGATAAGGGAGAATTATTTGCCGGCGATGTTTTTTTTGAAGTTGAAGATACAAAAAAACAGGGACAGTCACATATTCATTTAGGTGTGCTACGTACAGGGGCTTTAAAAGTAGGTGATGTAGTCCGTGTTTCAGTTGATCAAAAAAGACGCGCCGATATTATGCGTAATCATTCAGCTACCCATTTGTTACATGCTGCGCTGAGAAAAATTTTTGGAGAACATGTTGTTCAAAAAGGTTCATTAGTTGAAAGCGAGCGATTGAGATTTGATTTCTCGCATAATGAGTCATTAACGCATGAGCAACTAAAGGAGATTGAGCGATTAGTGAATTCGAAGATTTTAAATAATGATGAAACTCAGATTCATATTATGTCACTTGAAAAAGCGAAATCATCGGGCGCTATTTCATTATTTGGTGAGAAATATGAAGACACTGTTCGTGTGCTGAATATAGCAGGAGAATTTTCTTGTGAATTGTGTGGCGGTACACATGTTGAGCGTTCTGGCGATATAGGCGCATTCAAAATTATTTCAGAGTCGGGTATTGCCTCAGGGGTAAGGCGAATTGAAGCAATAACCGGTATGGGCGCATTAGCTTGGATTGAAAATATTGAAAACAAACTTCAACGCGTGGCAAAGCTTTTAAAATCTGATATTGAAACGGTCGACTCTAGATTAAATTTACAGCTTGAGAAAACTCGTAAACTTGAAAAGGAGCTATCACAACTTAGGAGCAAATTAACAAGTAATGCTGGAACTGATTTACTTGACGAAGCCATTGTAATTGATGGCATCAGTGTTATCGCAAAATCGCTTGATGGCGCTGATCCAAAAAATCTTCGTGATACTGTGGATCAACTTAAGAATAAACTTGGTACAGCCGCTTTAATTCTTGCAAATGTTGACGAGTCTAAAGTCAATTTGGTCGCGGGTGTTACTGATGACACAATATGTCGCATCAAAGCAGGTGATTTAGTGAATTTTGTAGCGGAACAAGTAGGTGGGCGCGGAGGCGGGCGTCCTGATATGGCACAGGCAGGAGGCGATAATCCTAAGGCACTAGAAAATGCTTTAGCAAAAGTCCCAGATTGGATTCGTAGTCAACTTAAACACTAAACTATCTATTTCTAATACTTTCTAGTTCAGTTAGAATCTCACGCTTTTTAATATTTGGTAAGGTAATGGCACTAATAGTACATAAATATGGTGGTACTTCTGTTGGCACGACTGAAAGAATTCAGTTAGTGGCAGATAGGATAGTCGAGACTAAAAAACAAGGTCATCAAATTGTTGTAGTTGTTTCTGCGATGAGCGGCGAAACCAATCGTCTTTTATCTCTTGCGAAAAAAATAACGGAATCACCGAGTCCCAGAGAGCTTGATGTGCTTCTTTCAACAGGCGAGCAAGTAACAATCGCGTTGTTGACTATGGCGCTTGAGAAAAAAGGTTGTGATGCCGTTTCCTATACTGGCGGACAGGTACAAATTAAAACAGATAGCGTCCATAACAAGGCAAGAATAAATAATATAGAAGTGACACGAGTCCAAAAGGAACTACAAGAAGGCAAAGTAGTTGTAGTGGCTGGATTTCAGGGAGTAGATGAAAACGGAAACATCACCACACTAGGAAGAGGTGGTTCTGATACTACAGCTGTTGCTATGGCGACAGCATTAAATGCGAATGAATGCAGGATTTATACTGATGTTGATGGTGTTTATACCGCGGACCCTAGTGTAGTTGAAAATGCACAACGGCTATCTTGTTTGACCTACGAGGAGATGCTTGAAATGGCTAGTCTAGGTTCAAAAGTTTTACAAACTCGTGCGGTTGAATTTGCTAGAAAATATAATATTAATTTACGTGTATTGTCCAGCTTCAAAGAGGGATCAGGTACATTGATAACTAATGAGGAAGAAAATATGGAAGCGGCTTTAATATCTGGTATTGCTCATAATAGCGATGAGGCAAAGTTAACGGTTATCGGTGTTCCGGATAAACCTGGAATCGCATCTCTAATACTGAGTCCTATTGCCGAAGCGAATATTGAAGTAGATATGATTGTTCAAAATGTAGGTCTAAATAATAGCACGGATTTTACTTTTACAGTTCATCGAAATGATTATGAAAAAGCTATGTCGATTTTGAAAGAGACTGCAAAAATTATCGATGCTGCAGATGTAATGGGTGATAATAAGATAGTAAAAATTTCTGTTGTTGGCGTGGGAATGCGTTCTCATGCAGGGGTAGCTAGAACTATTTTCAAAGCATTGGCAGATGAAAAAATAAATATTCAAATGATATCGACATCGGAAATAAAGGTTTCTGTTGTTGTAGATGAAAAACACTTAGAGTCAGGTGTCCGTATTCTACACATGGCATTTGGCCTGGGAAAAGAGTAATGTTAAGACGAATTATTTAGTTTTTTTGATTACACATAACTAGATGCTTTATCGGAACGTAAACCACCCAAGGTTAGTTAATAATAAGATTTGTGGGTTTAGGAAGTAGAAAATATTTAGGGAAGCACAAGGAGGATAAATAATGTTGATATTGACGCGTCGTGTGGGAGAGACATTAATGATTGGTGATAGCGTTGGCGTTACAGTCTTAGGTATTCGAGGTAATCAGGTTCGTATCGGAATTAATGCCCCAAAGGATGTATCCGTTCATCGCGAGGAAATCTATGATCGTATTCAGGATGAAAAATCTGAAGAGTCGGTATCACCAGATATTCCATAGTAGTTGTTTACTAGGTTTAGTGTAAAGGAGAGGTGGCCGAGTGGTTGAAGGCGCTCCCCTGCTAAGGGAGTATACGGTTTATCCCGTATCGAGGGTTCGA
>CAJWQR010000045.1 GCA_913045195.1 uncultured Legionellales bacterium
ATGAAAATTACACTACATAAAAAAATAGCTGCTTACTTCAGATATAAATTTACTCGAATAAATGAGAATATAAATCAAAACCAAAATCTTCAAACAATTGAACTAATTAAACAGCATAAAATTGATCTTATTTTAGATGTTGGCGCAAATTTTGGTCAATTTGGAACTGATATGCGAAACGCGGGGTATCTTGGTCAAATTATATCATTTGAACCCGTTAATAAGTGTTATCAACGTCTTTCTTCAATCGCGGATGACAAGTGGCAAATTGAAAATTTTGCGCTTGGTGATAAAAACTCAAAAGAAGAAATAAATATATCAAACATGACAGTTTATTCATCTATTCTTAATGTAAATGAAATTGGAAAATCAAATTTTTCTAATTCTATTAAGGTTGTAGGTAAGCAAAATATACTAGTAAAAAAACTAGATGATATAATTAATGGATTAGTAAATAATTTAAATAAGAGAAGGGTATTTTTAAAGCTCGATACGCAAGGTTATGATAATCGAGTTATTCGTGGTTCGCTTCAAACATTAGAACATGTACATGTCTTGCAAACTGAAATATCCTGCAAAGGAATATATATGGATACGCCTTCTGTTCCTCAGCGATTAGAAGAACTCTTAAATCTTGGTTTCAGTATAACTGGTATATTCCCAATCTCTCGAGATAAAAATACTATGGAAATACTCGAGTTTGACTGCCTTCTAATTCGTACTAATAAATAAATTCTTTAAGAATTATTATTAACTCATATCTATCTTTTTTTCTGAAACTATTACGCCATCAGTATCTGCATAGACATATTCACCAACATTAAATGTGATGCCGGCAAATGAAACAGGAATATCTCTATCCCCTAACCCCCGCTTAAGACTTTTTCTTGGATTAGTATTTAATGCTTTAACCCCGATATCAATTGTTGCAATTACGTCAGCGTCACGGATGCAACCAAAAACTATTATCCCAGACCAACCATTTTCCATGCCCAATTTTGCAAGCATGTCGCCCAACATGGCGCAACGTAAAGATTCATTTCCATCAACAATAAGAATACGACCTTCACCTGGCTCCTCTAAGGCTGTTCTCACTAAACTGTTATCTTCGTGTGCTTTAACTGTTGATATTGGCCCATAAAATATTCTTTTAGCGCCATAGTCTTTGAATATAGGTAATGCAACCTTAAGGTCTCCTCCATACTTATCATATAAATCAGCTGTCGTAAAAGTCATTTGCAAACCTGTGTTAAATTAAAGTTCATAGAAATTGGGACGTCTATCAGAAAATAAATTATTATGTTTTGTAATAAATTTATCATGGCTCTCAGTTGGGTTAATCTCAGTAATATAACAGGCTTCTCTCTGTGAAGCCGCCCGAAAAATAAGCTCGCCTTTAGGACTGACAATTTGACTCTTACCAGTAAAACGTAAACTACCGTGTGGCCTATTGTCGGAACCAAAACGATTTGCTGTAATAGCAAACACTCTATTTTCAAGACAACGAGCTAACATTGTTTGCTGACAGAAATTGAGTACTAAATTAGAAGGATGACAAATAATCTCTGCATCATTCATAGCGAGTGTTCGCGTAACCTCCGGGAAAGCCCAATCGAAACACACCATCATACCTAACTTAACTCCATTTACTTCATTAACTTTCAAAGGTACATCGCCCGGGCTCATACAAAACTTTTCTTCATTAAAGAGATGTAATTTTCGGTAGATATGAATGATGCCTTGTGGCCCGATCAACGCTGAGCTATTAAAACATTTGTCCTTAGCCTTCTCTGCAAAACCAATTACGATATGAATACGATTGTCTCGACATAAATTTATTATACTATCTATATTTGTCGAATGGTTTGGATCTTCGGCCAGTGAAAGCGCTTCCTTGTCATCTTTAAAGTAATAGCCTGATAACGCTAATTCTGGTAACACAATTAAATCTGCATCAATCTTATCAAGAGTTTTAATTATTTTTTTTGTATTCGCAGCTATTTTTCCAAACTGCGGACGAAATTGATAGAAACCGACTTTCATAAATATATCAGATATTATTTTTTCTTTGGTCTTTCCCAGTTTGGGACTGATTTCTGTTCAGCTCTACTAATCGCTAAACTACTACTGCCTACGTTTTTTGTTATCGTTGCCCCTGCGGCAATCGTCGAACCATCACCAATCCTGACTGGCGCAATTAATTGGGCATCTGACCCTACAAAAACATTATCACCAATTGATGTTTTATGTTTATTGGCACCATCATAATTACATGTAATCACGCCCGCACCAATATTTGTATCATTGCCAATCTCAGCATCGCCAATATAGCTCAAATGATTTGCTTTTGTTCTCTTCCCAAGTGAGCTTTTTTTAATTTCAACAAAATTTCCTACGTGCACATGATTATCTAATATAGAATCTGGACGAATCCGTGCAAATGGACCAATGCGGCAGTCATTGCCAATAACTGAATTTTCAATAACAGAATTTGCAAAAATTTTTACATTATCTCCAATAATTGTATCTTTTATAAGGCAATTTGGCGCAATGCTGATGTTATTACCTAGTTTCAACCTCCCCTCCATCACAACATTAACGTCAATTTCATTATCACTACCGATCTCCAACTCTCCTCGTAAATCAAATCTTGAAGGATCAGAAATTCCAACCCCCTCATCCATTAAACGATATGCTTGCACTATTTGGTAATAACGTTCTGCCTCGGAAAGTTGTGCTCGTGTATTAATTCCCTGCACCTCAATTACTGATTCAGCCAAGACAGGAGAAACTTTAATATTATCTTTCACCGCCATCGCAACAACGTCAGTCAAATAATATTCGTTTTGTTTATTTTTATTATTAAGGGAATTTATCCAACTATTCAAGATTTCAGACTTAATAACCATAAATCCGGCATTAACTTCACAAATACTCTGCTCTTCTTCTGTTGCGTCCTTTTCCTCTGTAATGGCAACAATATTATCACTACTATCGCGTACTATGCGTCCATAGCCATAAGGTTCATCAAAATAAGCGGTTAAAAGAGAAAAACCGGTATCGGCTGCAGCTTTAACTAGTTTTGTAAGTGATGTTTCGTTAATTAATGGGACATCACCATAGAGTATCAAGATATCATCGGTCTTAGGTATGCTAGGAAGAACTTGCTGTACAGCGTGTCCAGTACCTAGTTGCTCTTTTTGCTTAACCCAGGTGACTTGAGAATTCTTTAGTGAATCACGAACCTGTTCTCCGCCACAACCATAAACTATATAAATCTCTCGATGCTCTATTTTTGTAGCTGTTTCGCAAACATGTGTAAGCAATGATTTTCCCGCTAAAAGATTTAATACCTTTGGCTTGTCAGAGTTCATTCGCTTACCCTGGCCTGCGGCTAATATAATAATACTGAGACTCAATTTAAAATCTTCCTCTTTTGTTATAGAACCAGAAATTTTTAACAAGATTATATCTGTGCCAGTAGCAGAGATATATGATTGATTTTATTTGAAGGGGATACGCTGATATTTGAAGTTCATTTTCTTAACGGCCTGAACGTTTTCTTAAACGCTGTAAAGTCTGTAATTGAGCTGCAGCTTCTGCAAGCGCAATCTGTGCCTTAGCATAATCAATTTTCGAATCTTTCTCATGCAGTGCTTGTTCAGCTTCTTCCTTTGCTTTAAGTATAGCTGCTTCGTCCAAATCTTCTGCGCGTTCGGCCGTATCAGAAAGCACAGTAATAATTCTTGGCTGAACCTCAAGCAACCCCCCTGAAACATAAAAAGCCAATTCATTGCCATTATTGTCTTTTACTCGCACCTCTCCAGGA
Organism: uncultured Legionellales bacterium; assembly: GCA_913045195.1. GTDB lineage: Bacteria > Pseudomonadota > Gammaproteobacteria > Eutrophobiales > Eutrophobiaceae > UBA11869. The sequence goes on from CAJWQR010000045.1 coordinate 3,830, forward strand.
GTCATTTTTGTCACTAAAGGCGCATGGCCTGGAGAAATCCCTACTTCACCCATTGCCGCAGGAGCAAATACCATTTGTGCTTCACCTGAAAATATTTCTTTTTCAGCACTTACAATATCAACCTGAATTAAATTACTCATAAATATCTCTATGGTTATAGGCTTTTTGCTTTTTCAAGCGCTTGATCGATAGTTCCAACGTTATAAAAAGCCTGCTCGGGAATATCATCGTACTGACCTTCGATAATGCCTTTGAAACCACGTAATGTTTCTTTTAAAGGGACAAACTCACCATCCAAACCAGTAAAAACTTTTGCAACAAAATAAGGCTGGGTTAGAAAACGTTGAATTTTTCGTGCCCTTGCAACAGCCAATTTATCCTCTTCAGATAATTCATCCATACCTAAAATCGCAATAATGTCTCTTAATTCCTTATACTTTTGTAGTGTATTTTGTACCCCACGCGCAATATCATAATGTTCTTGACCAACAACCAGAGGATCCAGCTGACGACTGGTTGAATCTAGAGGATCAATAGCGGGATATAGGCCGAGTTCTGCAATCTGACGCGATAAAACAACAGTCGAATCTAAGTGGGAAAAGGTCGTTGCAGGTGATGGGTCTGTCAAATCATCAGCAGGAACATAAACAGCTTGAATTGAAGTAATCGAACCTGTTTTGGTCGATGTAATTCGTTCTTGTAGCCTGCCCATTTCTTCTGCAAGCGTTGGTTGATAACCTACAGCAGATGGCATACGACCTAATAATGCTGAACACTCAACGCCAGCAAGAGTGAAGCGATAAATGTTATCAATGAACAATAATACATCGCGTCCCTCATCACGAAATTTTTCAGCCAATGTCAATCCAGTTAACGCAACACGTAAACGGTTGCCTGGTGGTTCATTCATCTGCCCATAAACCATGGATACTTTTGATTTTTCAAAATCATCAATATTGACAACGCCAGATTCTTGCATTTCGTGATAGAAATCATTTCCTTCGCGAGTACGTTCCCCCACACCGGCAAAAACTGACAAACCTGAGTGTTGTGTCGCAATATTATTAATAAGCTCCATCATATTGACTGTCTTGCCAACACCAGCACCACCAAATAAACCAACTTTACCTCCCTTTGCGAAAGGAATAATTAAATCAATAACTTTAACACCAGTTTCAAGTAATTCAGTCGATGGGCTAAGTTCTGTAAATTTCGGTGCTTCGCGATGAATAACCATGCGTTCATCAGTATCAATAGGTCCAACCTCGTCAATAGCTTCGCCCAAAACATTCATAATGCGGCCAAGGGTTTTAGTGCCTACTGGAATAGAAATCGCTTCGCCTGTATTTCGAACAGATAATCCACGCTGTAGCCCATCGGTAGAACCTAAGGCAATTGTCCTAACAACACCATCACCTAATTGTTGTTGTACCTCAAGGGTAGTGTTAACGCCTTCTCCTTCGACAATCAATGCATCATAGATACCTGGTATTGCGTCACTTGGAAACTCGACGTCCAATACTGCCCCAATAATTTGTACGATCTTTCCAGAACTCATTTTTTTCGTTCCCCGTTTTTATTCTTTAACAAAAATTAATCTTCAACTAAACAGCAGCTGCGCCCGCAACAATTTCAGATAATTCTTGGGTAATTGCCGCCTGTCTTGCTTTATTGTATATAAGTTGTAACTCATCAATGAGCGTACCTGCATTTTCTGTTGCGCTCTTCATGGCAACCATGCGTGCTGCCATTTCACATGAAATATTTTCAATGACACCAGCATATACTTGAGACTCTATGTAACGCGACAAAAAACCATCTAAGACTTCTTCTGCATCTGGCTCATAAATATAATCCCAATGATTTGCATAACTTTCTTTTTCATCTGGTTTGCCAGGAACTAGTTGCTCAATAGTAGGTATTTGAACCATTGAATTTACAAATTGATTTGAAACTAAATATAGTTCATCGATGCTGCCTTCTTTAAAGGCATTTAACATGATCATAATAGTACCAAGTAACTCTTCGATATTTGGTTTATCGCCTATATGAGTTACTTGGCCAATAATATTTGCGCCAATCGATCCAAAAAAACCAGCTGCCTTGGTCCCGATAACGCAAAGATCAACTTCCTTGTCTTCTTGTTCCCATGATTGTATTTTTTTTAACAACATACGAAACATATTCGCATTTAAGCCTCCACATAAACCGCGATCTGTTGAAACAATAATTAAACCGATTCGTTTAATTTCTTCGCGTGTAACAAGATAAGGGTGTTTGTATTCGGGATTAGCATGCGAGAGATGAGATATAACGTTACGAATCTTTTCTGCATAGGGGCGAGCCGCAAGCATCCGATCTTGAGCTTTTCGCATCTTACTTGCCGCTACCATCTCCATAGCTTTAGTAATCTTTTGTGTATTTTTTACACTTGCGATCTTTGTTCTTATTTCTTTTCCGCCAGCCATATATTTACCAATCTATTTTAAATTGTTACCAGGTGTTATTTTTTTTGAAATTATCAATTGCACTATTCAATTCGGTTTCAATTTCGTCATCATAATTACCTTCAACACCGATTTTATCTATAAGTGCAGATTGTTCACTCTTCATGTAATCATGCAAGGCTGCTTCAAAAGCACCAATTTTTTCTAATTCAATATCGTCAAGAAAACTATTTTCAACAGCGAATAAACTTACTCCCATTTCAGCAACATTTAGCGGGGAATATTGTTTCTGTTTCATCAATTCCATAACACGTTGACCGCGTTCTAGCTGTTTTCTAGTTGCTTCATCAAGATCAGATGCAAACTGCGCAAAGGCTGCCAACTCACGATACTGCGCAAGTGCTAATCGAATACCGCCGCCTAATTTTTTAATAATCTTAGTTTGAGCTGCACCACCTACTCGAGACACTGATAAACCTGCATTAATAGCAGGTCTAAAACCCGAGTTAAAAAGGTCTGATTCTAAAAATATCTGACCATCGGTTATTGAAATAACATTAGTTGGTACGAAAGCAGACACATCACCCGCTTGTGTTTCGATAATTGGTAATGCGGTTAATGAGCCCGTCTTACCTTTTACTTTGCCGTTAGTTATTTTCTCAACATACTCCTCATTAATACGTGAGGCCCGCTCTAATAAACGGGAATGCAAATAGAATACGTCTCCTGGGTATGCTTCACGCCCTGGGGGTCGTTTCAGCAGCAATGAAACCTGACGGTAAGCCCAGGCCTGTTTTGTTAAATCATCATAAATGATTAACGCATCTTCACCGAGATCACGGAAATACTCGCCCATAGCACAACCACCGTATGGGGCAATGTACTGCATTGCTGCTGATTCTGATGCGGTTGCTGCAACAACAATTGTATGCTCCATTGCGCCATGTTCTTCAAGTTTTCTTATGACAACATTAACTGAAGAAGCCTTTTGACCGACTGCAACATAGATACATTTCACCCCTGTACCTTTTTGATTAATGATCGCATCGATTGCAACTGCAGTTTTACCAGTTTGACGATCGCCAATTATCAACTCACGTTGGCCACGCCCAATTGGCACCATAGAGTCTATTGATTTTAGACCCGTCTGAACGGGTTGGCTTACTGACTTTCTCGCGATGACACCTGGGGCAATCTTTTCAATCGGCGAACTATGTTTTGCATTAATTTCGCCTTTACCATCGATCGGATTACCAAGTGCATTAACAACGCGTCCCAGCAATGCTTCACCAACGGGGACCTCAAGAATACGCTTGGTGCATTTTACAACATCGCCTTCTGAAATATGTTCGTAACTACCCATAATAACGGCGCCAACAGAGTCACGTTCCAAATTAAGCGCTAAACCATAGGTATTGCCTGGGAATTCGATCATTTCTCCCTGCATGACATCACTTAAGCCATGAATTCTGGCAACACCGTCAGCAAGACTAACGACGGTACCTTCGGTACGTGCTTCGGTATCCAGATCTAGTTCTTTAATTTTCTTTTTTATTAGATCGCTAATTTCAGTTGCACTGATAGACATACATCCTTCCTTATTTAATAGCTATTGAGCAATTATATTATTTAATTCTTTTAAACGGCCGCGCAGAGACGCATCAACCACGGAATCACCAGCTCGAATTATCACACCACCGATTAAATCTTTATCTTCTTTGATGTTAATATCAATTTTGTTACCAGTACGCTTACCGAGCGACTCAGTAATCATTTTTATTTGACTTTCATCTAATGGGTAAGCCGTAATTACATTAACTTCACTAACACCTTCTGCCGCAGAACGTTTTTGTTCAAATATAACTGATATTTCAGCGGCTAAATTAATACGTCTAGCATCAATTAAAATTTTTACAAAGTTTTTACCAGCTTGACTAAGTTTGTCACCGCATACATCAATTATGAAATTATAAAGTTCTTCGGCACTTAATTTTGGACTACTAATAACCCTCTGCATACTGTCATCACAAACGATCATGCCAAGTAACTTCAACATCGCCGACCAATCGCTTAATTGTTTTTCTTCTAATGCATAGGCAAAAGCAGCCTCAGCGTAAGGTCTAGTAATTGTTGCTTTTTCTAACATCTAATTATGATCTCTTTTCGATTAAAACTTATAGTTTCTGGCTGATTTTAGTCAAGACTTCGTTGTGCGCTGCGCGATCAACTTCCCTCATTAATATTTGTTCTGCACCAGTTATCGCTAGAGCCGCAACTTGATTTCTCAAATCTTGTCTCGCTTTCTCTTTTTCTTGTTCAATTTCGCTTATTGCACTTTCTTTTATCCGCTCACCTTCTTTTTTTGCAAGGTCTCTTGCTTCTTCCACTATCTCGTCGCCACGTTTCTGTGCTTGCGAAATGATTGTGACTGCCTGCTCTTTGCCCTTATTGATTTCAATGCTAGATTTCTCTTGTGCCTCGGCAAAATCTTTTTGACCTTGTTCTGCTGCAGCCAAACCATCTGCAATACGAGCTTCACGATCTTCCATCGCTTTTAATAAAAGTGGCCACACGAATTTCATCGTGAACCAAATAAACATAATAAAAGCGATGCTCTGACCAATCAAGGTTGCATTAATATTCATAATCTAAATACCTTTTATTAAGTGCTGCAATTTATAAAATTATCATGCGACAGCAAATAAGATGTACATTGAGATACCAACAGCAATCATTGGTACCGCAT
>CAJWQR010000046.1 GCA_913045195.1 uncultured Legionellales bacterium
AATCCGTAGTCGTAAAACCAGGTGATAGTCTTGCATTAATTTTTTCGAGGCTTGGTTTGAGTTCTAATTCACTTTTTCAAATAATGTCACTCGGTAGAGAAACATCAATATTAAAAGCACTCATTCCAGGGGATAAATTAAAATTTCATATCGTAGATAATGAATTATTAGCGCTGAAATATGAAATGGAATTAACAAAAATTTTAAAAATTTCAAAAAAAGATAATAAATTTATTGCCGAGAAGATAAATATAAAATTAGACAGTATTGTTAAAAATGCAAATGGAATTATAAATGATTCGCTGTTCCTGTCGGGCCAAAAAGCTGGCCTTTCTGATAATTTAATCATGCGGCTTGTTGCTATTTTTGGCTGGGATATCGATTTTGCATTAGATATGCGTAAGGGTGATTCATTTACTATTCTTTACGAAGAACAATATAAAAACGGAGTAAAAGTAGCTGAAGGACCAATTATTGCCGCCGAGTTTATTAACCAAGGAAAAGCTATTAGAGCTATACGCTACTCGGAAAATAACGAACGCAATGATTATTACGCTGAAAACGGTGATGCGATGAGAAAGGCATTTCTTAGAACACCTGTTGATTTTTTCTCACGAATTAGCTCCAGATTTAGTTTCGGAAGAAAACATCCGGTACTAAATAAAATCAGAGCTCACAAAGGCGTGGATTATGCTGCTCCAACGGGTACACCTGTCAGGGCAACTGGGGATGGGGTTATTACTTTTGCAGGTAAAAATGGTGGTTTTGGAAGGACAATAAAATTAAAACATGGCGGTACATATAGCACTGTTTATGCTCATTTACGTCGTACCGCTAAAAATATAAGCAGAGGAAAAAAAGTTAAACAAGGACAAATCATTGGTTATGTAGGTCAGAGTGGGTTAGCTACGGGACCGCATCTTCACTATGAGTTCCAAGTCCATGGTGTTCATCGCAATCCATTGACGGTTAAATTACCCAAAGTAAAAGCAATCGCCAAAGAAAATTTGCCAGAATTCAAGAAAACAATAGTACCAATACTTGCAGAGTTAGATAGAATTACAGGAAGAAGTGTTATATCTGCACAACAATCAGACCCATCCAATGAAAGAAAAATTTCAGCAATGGGTGACGGTTAACATAATTTACCCTGCTAAATTAAGTATGGTGCGAAAATGTATTATATAGGATTGATGTCCGGCACTAGTGTGGATGCGGTGGATGCGGCACTAGTTGAGTTTGATAAAAAAGCGACGCTTAAATTATATAACGAATATCCTTTAGATATTTCTGTAAAAAATCAAATATGTCAAATCAATGAGAAAAGCAATCTGATTGATGTAGCAATGCTAGACAAAAAATTAGGTTATATTTTTGCAGATGCTGCTAATGACCTTATTAAGAAAACAGATATTAATTCAAATCAAGTAGCGGCTATAGGAAGTCACGGCCAAACAATCTTGCATGTACCAACAATTGCAGAAAAAACATCAATTCAAATTTCAGATCCAAATATCATATGCGCCGAAACTGGGATTACCGTTGTAGCTGATTTTAGACGAATGGATATGGCTTTTGGTGGTCAAGGTGCGCCGCTTGCAAGCGCGTTTCATAAATATCAATTCAAAAATAATAATAAATCGACCGTGATATTGAATATTGGTGGTTTTGCAAATATTACATTATTGCCATGTGATAAAAATGAAACTATTGGTTTTGACACAGGTCCTGGCAATACATTACTGGATTGCTGGATCAAACAAAATAAAAATAAAGAATATGATAAAGATGGTCTTTGGGCAAGTTCAGGCAAAGAAGATAATGAACTACTCCAGCAGTTACTTAAAGATGATTATTTCACATCACCAATACCAAAAAGTACGGGTAGAGAATATTTTAATCTAGAATGGTTAAAAATGAATTTAAAAAAACTGAATAAAGAATTATTGACTGAAAATGTTCAAGCGACTTTATTAAAATTATCTGGAATCACAATCGCAAATGCCATTAAAAAGTATGCCGCTGGGTTTTCCGAGGTAATTGTTTGTGGTGGTGGTGCTTATAATCTGTTGCTTATGAAAACTATTGAAGATCTACTAGTTGATTTTAAAGTAACAACTACATCTGATTACGGTCTATCTCCTGATTGTATTGAAGCGGTCACTTTCGGGTGGCTTGCTAAAAAACGTTTGGAGAATAAACCAGCAAATATAGCAAGTGTTACTGGAGCAAATAAAAATGTAATATTGGGTGGTGTATACTCACCAACTAAATAAGAGAATTGATAATAAAAATTATTAAACAGAAAATGACGAACCGCAACCACATGTTGTTGACGCATTAGGGTTGCGTATTACAAATTGCGCGCCTTCCATGCCTTCTGAGTAATCAATTTCAGCCCCGGATAAATATTGAAAACTCATTGGATCAACTAATAATTTAACGCCTTCATTTTCAACAACGGTATCACCTTCTCCGACTTCCTCATCGAAAGTAAATCCGTATTGAAATCCTGAACACCCGCCACCTGAAATAAATACACGTAACATAAGCGCATCGTTACCTTCATCCTCGATGAGTGCTTTTACTTTGCTGGCTGCAGCTACACTGAAGATTAGTGGGGATGTTACTTCTCTAGCTAAACTCATAAAAATAATTATTATCTATTTGCCAACTTCGTTATAATTTAATTCCAACTCTACTTCCTCTTCTGATTTCACGGGTGTGTGAACAAGCTTTCCATTCACTTCAGCGCCAACAGATAATTCTACTAAATTATAGTAAACGTTACCTTTAATTTTTGCGTTAGTTAATAATTCAATATGCCTGCTTGCATGCACATCGCCATTCACAATGCCATTGATCACAATATAGGGCGACCTAATTTCACCCTCGATTTCTCCATGTTCACTCTGTGATAAAAGTGAAGTGCCGTCATTTTCACCAATCACCTTACCTTTAATTTTTCCGTCAATATGAACTCCGCCAGAAAATCGAACTTCGCCCTGAATTTCTGTATTCGACCCAATCAAACTATCAATACGAGTAGTTTTTTTGTTTTTATACTTTTTTAATAATTTTTTTAACATTAACTTTCCCTTATTTAGTTGTCACTAACACGCCACTCAAATATTCTATGAAGAATCAATTTTTCTTTATCATGCTGTTGCAGATCCACTACTACTCTTAAAGGTTCAAATCCATTCGGGAAATTAAAGTCACCCTCAATACGTTCAAAGTTTCTAACCTTTATTTTACGCTTAAGTTCTGCCCCTGGAATCATATCACCAGATGATAAAGTACGAAAACCAGATTTATCGTTTCCTTCTACTGACATATCTATCGTAACTTCTGTAATACTATCACTATTACCGATATTGGTTAACACTAATTTATACTTAAAAAAAGTTTGTTTTCGCGTAGTTTCTATATGTAATCCCTGAATACTCAGTCCTCTGGAGTATGAGCTTGCGGTTATGATTCCTTTATAAAATGTCAATTCTCTTCTTAAATTAAAAACTTGCTCTTGTAGTGACTTAATTTCATTTTGTAGTCTTATTGATGTTTCGTTATCAATATCTGCCAAACGCTCAAGTTTTAGAACCTGTTTGTCTAATTCTTGATTCTGTTTTTTCAACTCCTTATCAGAACTCAAAAGTTCGCTTATATCATGTGCTTGTGACAATTGTGTTCTAATTGTTTTTAAGCGAGGGTTATCATATAAAAACCATCCGGTAACAACAAAGACTAAAAGAAAAAAAGTAATGTAATGCGCTGGCAAAAAACGACTATCTTTTTTTACAACATGCTTAGGCATAGAGATGGAATATATATTTAAACATTTAATAATCAGAAGATACTAGTCCCGTTTCTTCATCTAAATCAAACATGAGATTCATGTTTTGTATCGCCTGTCCGGCCGCGCCTTTTACTAGATTGTCTATAACCGATAAAATTATAAGTTGCTCAGGTTTATCATTACTAAAATGGAGTGCGATATTACACATATTCGTCATTTTTACAGTTTTTGTCTCCGGATAGGATCCTTCTGATAAAACATCAACAAATTTTTCATGTGAATAAAAATTAGCATAATGATCTCGTATTTCATCACGATTGGCCTTTAACTTCGTATATAAAGTTGTGTGAATACCCCGGTGCATTGAAACTAGATGCGGGGTAAATGTAAAACTAATATCGCTTGCTGGCTTAACATCATTCAGGATTTGCGTAATCTCCGGTAGATGTCTGTGCGTAAATACACCATAGGCTTTAAACGATTCAGTAAAATCAGAAAATTCTTTTGAAAGTAGCGCTTTCCGGCCCGCGCCACTTACCCCGGATACCGCATTTGCGATAATGTCTTTCGTCTCAATCAACCCATTTTTGATTGCTGGCAATAAACCAAGTGTCACAGCGGTTGGGTAGCAGCCAGGATTTGCAATCAAATTTGCTTTACTTATTTTATCACGATTGAGTTCGGGTAATCCATATACCGCAGTTTCTAAAAGTTCTGGGCAAGCATGTTTTTGCTTATACCAATACTCCCAAGTTTTGGAAGATTGAATTCTAAAATCTGCTGACAAGTCGATAACTCGGCATCCTTGGTCAAGCATCGTGGGAACATAATTCATTGCAGTTGCGTTTGGTGTAGCAAAAAAAATAAGATCGCATGAATTTAGTTCTTTGCTGTCATGGCCAACAAATCGAAGATCAAACTGTTTCAGCGATGGGAAAACATCTGTTATGAGCTCATCTTTTCTTTCATTTGAAGTAGCAATAACAACTTCAGCGGCATCATGAAATGATAATAATCGGAGCAATTCAGTGCCAGTGTAACCAGTAGCCCCAACAATACCTATACGGATCATTTTATTTCCAACCATTCCTCAGTAACCCAAACCATCCAAATTATAAATTAATAATACGTAATCATGGGCAAATAAAAAAGCGGCCGAGGCCGCTTTGAATTCAAAGTTTTATAATTATTATTTTTAAGAATTAGCTGTATAAACAACTAATTCCCGAACGAGGTTAATGCCAGATGGTAAAAGTGTCAAGAAATCAATTCTTGAATTCTTAAACATCAAGATAGTGATTAACTTATTGATTTCTAAGTTAAATATAGTTTCAGCCCACAAAATAATTATCGAACAGGGGAACAAATGAGGTTTAATTTGCTTATAGAACTAAGAAAATACTAGATAATATGGTCCAAATATGAGATTCATTGCCTAATGAGAAAAATACTAAAAATTTCCGTTTATTTGGCATTTGTGTCAAGTCTACTATTTTATTTAATCCCGACTAAAGCCCCAAATATAAGTTTAAATTTTATTGACGGTCAAACAGTTGATATAGATTCATTCAAAGGTAAGCCATTGTTGGTTACGTTTTGGTCTACAACATGCTCCACATGTTTAGAGGAAGTTCCTCGTCTCAGTAAACTATATGACGAACTAAATAAGGATGGTTTCGAGATTATTGGTATTACTATGTCCTACGACCCGCCAAATAGGGTAATTGCGTTATCTAAAAAGAGAAAAATCCCATACCCAATTGCACTAGATATTAATGCAGATGCTGAGATGGCATTTGGAAAAATAAAAGCAACGCCAACAAATTTTTTAATTAATGCCGATGGAAAAATAATCCAACGTTTTGTCGGAATAATGAATATCGATAGTCTACGTTCCAAAATAAAAAAATTACTACAAACATAAATAATATAAACTTTAAAAATGATCTGGTATAAAGCTTTACATCTTATATTTATGGTGACATGGTTTTCAGGCCTGTTTTATTTGCCTCGTTTATTTGTATATCACGCAATGAGTGATGACAAAATAAGTATTGACCGATTTAAAGTAATGGAAAAAAAACTTTTTTATGGAATAGCAACCCCCGGGGGGCTGCTAACTATTATTTTTGGGTTTTTTTTATTAGTAAGTAATGGAATGACAAGTTATAGCGGTCAGTTATGGCTATCGCTAAAAATGATCTTAGTAGCTATTCTAGTTTTATATCACATTTATTGTTTCTCCCTATTACAAGACTTTAAATATGACCGAAATAAACACACCCATATTTGGTATCGCTGGTTTAATGAAGTGCCTGTCTTAATTCTGGTTGGTATTATTCTACTTGCTGTCATCAAGCCTTTTTAAATTAAATGGTCAATGAAAAAAATAAAAAACCAATTGTGCTGGTCATCGCAGGTCATGACCCATCGGGTGGAGCTGGAATCCAGGCAGATATCGAAAGCATCGCTAATGCTGGATGTCATGCAACGACAGTCATCACGTCATTAACAGCACAGAATACTAATACAATCAGAAATATCACTCCACAGGATTCTATTTTTTTTAGAGAACAAATTAAACTTGTACTAGATGATATGGATATTCTCGCATGTAAAATTGGAATGATTGGTAGTCCTGAACTGGTTGATACAATACATGACGCATTATCAAATACAGAAATTCCTATTGTTTTAGACCCAGTAATAAATTCAGAAACTGGAAAAAATCTTTCCTCTGAAAAAACGTATGAAAAAATAATATCCTCATTATTGCCATTAACAACAATCATTACTCCGAATACTGTTGAAGCAAAAATACTTACTAATTGTGAGGATCTGAAATTTGCTGCCAATAAACTATTAAACTACGGCACAAAAGCTGTATTGATAACGGGTACACATGAAGCAACAAATGATGTGATAAATACATTCTATACGAAAGATAGTGTTCCAATTAATTATACATGGGAAAGGTTGTCTAACACATTCCATGGTTCGGGTTGTACGTTATCATCAAGAATTGCAGCAAACCTAGCGCTTGGAAATAATTTAGAAAAAGCGGTAAAAGATGCGCAAAAATACACATGGGGAACTTTACAAAATGGTTTACATCTGGGGAAAGGTCAAATCCATCCCAACCGTTTTTTTATTAAAAAAAATAATGTTTTATAATTCACTCATCCCCAAAAATTTTTCATCATAAAATTATGGACATGCCAAAATCCAGTGGGATTTATCTAATCAGTGATTATAAAAACCTTGCGATTGATGATTTGTTAGATAAAACAGAAAAAATACTGGACGCTGGGATATCACTTTTTCAATTTCGTGATAAAATTTCAAAGTACGAAATTAAAAAATCGACTGCGCTAAAACTGCAAATTCTTTGTAAAAAATATAACACTCTATTTATTATTAATGATGATGTGGTGCTGGCAAAAGAAATATCAGCAGATGGAGTTCATTTAGGTAGAGATGATATGGATATCGACATGGCTAGAAAAATTCTTGGCGATAAAATAATAGGGGTTTCCTGTTATAACAATCTTGAAGATGCAATTACTGCAGAAATTTTGGGGGCTGATTATATTACATTAGGTTCATTCTTTAATTCGCCTACAAAACCTGAAGCTAGAATGATCGCTATTGATCTACTGCCAATAGCAAAATCAAAGTTAAATATTCCGGTGGTTGCTATTGGAGGAATAACACCAGAAAATGGAAAACAGCTCGTTGATAATAAAGCTGATTTTCTAGCGATTATAAGTGGAATTTATGCATCAACTGATATTATTAATAGCGTAAAAGCCTATAAAAATTTATTTTATTAATTACTAAAATGACAAAAAAACTATTTGATGAAGCAAAAAAACGTATCCCCGGTGGTGTGAATTCACCCGTGCGCGCTTTCAAAGCTGTGTCAGGTACGCCACTTTTTATCAATAAGGCATTGGGCCCTTATTTATATGATAGTGAAGACAAAAAATATCTCGACTATGTTGGATCTTGGGGGCCTATGATATTGGGGCATGCTCACCCAGAGATAGTCAAAGCAGTTAATGATGCGGCAAAATGCGGACTTAGCTTTGGTGCGCCAACTGAAATTGAAACGCAGATGGCTAATAAAATTTGTGATTTAATGCCGTCAATTGAAAAAATACGCATGGTAAATTCAGGCACGGAAGCTGCAATGAGTGCCATCAGATTAGCAAGGGGTTATACAGGACGAGATATTATTATTAAATTTGAAGGATGCTACCATGGCCATACTGATTCATTGCTCGTTAAAGCAGGATCAGGTGCCTTAACATTTGGTGTCCCAACCTCCCCTGGTGTACCTACAGACCTTGCAAAGTATACAGTAACGCTTGCCTATAATGACATCCCTCAGCTTCAAGATACATTCGAGAAAATTGGGAACAAAGTTGCGGCAGTTATCATTGAACCCATAGCAGGAAATATGAGCCTCGTCCCTGGGAATCAGAAATTCTTGAATACACTCCGAGAGCTTTGTAACAAACATCAATCAGTATTAATATTTGATGAGGTTATGACGGGTTTTCGTGTTGCCTTAGGTGGGGCGCAATCTATATTTAATATCACTCCCGATATAACTATTTTGGGGAAAATTATTGGCGGCGGAATGCCCGTTGGTGCTTTTGGTGGAAAAGAAAATATTATGAATCATATTGCACCGGACGGACCAATATATCAGGCAGGAACATTATCGGGAAATCCAGTCGCGATGTGCGCTGGGCTGACAACACTTAACTTAATATCTTCCAAAGACTTTTTTAATTCGCTTGAGCATAAAACAAAAATATTGGTCGATGGAATTACTCAGTCAGCAAAAAAAATAGGTGTCCCGTTAGCAATGAATTATGTTGGCGGTATGTTTGGATTATTCTTTACCAATGAGAAAA
>CAJWQR010000047.1 GCA_913045195.1 uncultured Legionellales bacterium
ATAGTCAGCAACCAATTATTTACCGTGAGTATGGGGTCAAACCTTTGCCATTAGAGAAGCCTATTAATCCTGAAGAATATATTCTTGGCCCAGGAGATCGCTTAAGAATCCTATGGTCTGTGGAAAATGTCGATAATTTTGTCACCATTGGTCCTACAGGTAACTTAATTGTTCCTGAGATTGGGCCGGTTAATGTTTTGGGTAAAACACTAGCTGAAGTTGATCGTGAAATAAATGAAGAAATAAAACAGGTATATAAATCTGCTAAAGTTTCTATTGACCTTATCCGTTTTCGACAATTTAAAGTTCTTGTTTATGGAGCGGTAAACAGGCCAAAATATGTAAAAATGGCACCTGTTAGTCGTTTTAATGAGGCAATAAATGAAGCTGGTGGGTTACAAAAATATGCAGACCCCGAAAGATCTGTTTTGATACGAAATGGTGATAGCAAAAATATATTTTTAAAAGAATTTTTACTTAAAGGTGACCTCAGCAATAACCCGCAATTAATGGATGGAGATAAAATTTATGTGCCTTTTAAAAATATTACACCTGGCCAACAAGAAAATTATATGCAGTATGATAATGCAAATAAGGTTCTTGTTAATGGATTTGTTTATCATCCAGGTGCCCATTATTTTAGACCAGGGTTTAGCGTAAAAGATTATATTGCCTTAAGCGGTGGAGCATTGGATGTAGGTGCAGTTAATCGTGTAAAAATATTAAAAAAGGATGGGACTACTACACTTTCCTCTAATGAAATTGTTGAACCAGGCGATATTATAGAAATCCCTGAAACATATGGTAGTATTCTGTTTGGCAATACTGGTTTTATCCAAGCCTTAACATCAATAGCTACACTTATTCTTGCTTATCAAGCAACCCAGCAATGAGTATTAATTTATCCCCACACGAAAAGAAAATTTTATCTCTTGTAGAGAAACATCCTACAATTGTTTCTGATCCTGTGGAAAGAAAGCGTGTTGCTGAATTAAACGGTATGTCCGAAAAAACACTGCGAAATCGATTAGCAGACTTAAAAAGATATGGTGTTATTGGTGATAAAAGCCAAAGTCAAAAAGTAACTGTATCAGAAACTGAAATCTTGCATGGTAATGTATTGTTATTTTGGAATAGCAGAAAATTTATTATAAAAAATACAATCATTGTAACCGGTGTAGCGTTAATTGTATCTCTTTTACTTCCCAAATGGTATGCTTCTAAAGCAGTGGTACTATCATCTGGTGCCGGACAGTTCAATTTTCTCTCTTCTATTTCACCAATACCAGTAGCTGATTTTGGTTTATCTACAATCAATGAAGATATCAATAATTTTATTGCGATCTTGCAGAGCCGGACAGTAAAAGAATATATGGTTAATAAGTTCAAACTTGTAGAAAGTTATAATCAGCGAGATATCGAATTTGCCATGGAAGCATTTGAAGAGAAAATGGAACTAGAGGTAACGGAAGAAGGTACACTAGAAATATCAATAATTGACAAGGATCCATTAGTTGCTAAACAGATGGTTAGTGAAGTGTTAATTATGTTGGACCAGATTAATCAAAACATTGGTATGGAAGCAGGTAGGTATAATCGTGAATTCCTCGAAAAAAGACTGAATCAGAATAAACATGATCTCGAAAAAGCAGAACTTGCTCTAAAAACATTTCAAGAAAAAACCGGAATTATTGATCTTGTTGCACAATTGTCTAGTACGATGCAGATGAGTGCGCAAGCATACAATTCAATTTTTGAAGCATATACAGCACTGTACGCAGAGAAAATTGGAACAGAAACAGAACTTGCAGTTGCAAAAACAACCCTATCAATTAATAATCCTACTATAATGCAATTAGAAAAATTATTGGATATGCAGACATTTCAACTAGAAAACCTGATGATAAAATTAGATGAAAAACTACAATATCTTTTATCAAACATAACGCCTGCTCAAATTGATACAATTCCAAATATTGAGTTTTCTGTTTCATTTAATTCCTTACCATCTCTTGGCCTAGAAAATGGAAGATTGATTAGAGAAGTTGAATTACAAAGTACGATTCAAGAGATATTAATTCCCCAATTTGAACAAGCTAAATTAGAGGAAACAAAAAATATACCCACGCTACAAGTGATTGATAAACCAAAAGTAGCGATTAATAAGTCTAAACCAAAGAGAGCACTAATAGTTATAGGATCCACTTTAATGAGTTTTTTGGTTTCATTAATTTTTCTTTATACTGAACACCATACTCGGGATTTGCGCAGCGCACTAAAGCAAACCAAGATGTAATGCTGTCGCTGATAGTTCTTGCGGTAGTTGAAATAATTATATTTTTTATTGGGGTAATCACAAATCCAATAATAATGGTTTTAATACCACTTGGACTTATTATACTTTGGTTGCTGATTAATAATCCGGCGATTGCGTTAATGATCTTGAGTCTTACAGCTATCATTAAAGGCTATTTAATTAATTATTATCCTGTAATTGAACTTGTTGATATAACAGTTATCGCTACCTTAATTATTTGGCTTGGCTTGGTGAAAATATTACTGGAAGGCAATTGGAAATTCCCCAGTGAATGGAACTCTATAGTTTATCTGTTTTTAATCTTCGGTCTTTTACTGGGTATTTCATACATATACACAGTCTCCCCCGATTATGGTTTCAGAAAAATAATTCGATTTAATACGTTTGCGGTTACAATGTTTATGACGCCACTTCTTATTATAAAAACACCTGCAGATTCCAAGCGATTACTTTCATATTTCTATTTTTTATTAGTTATAATAATTGGCATTATGCTATTTCAGTTTGTTTATTTTCTGAAATGGGGTGATTTTGCAATAGTTCTAGCATATTGGAATAGAATATCAATCCCTGGCGCGAATCCTATACAAGTGAGTCGTTATCTGGCAATTGGTGCTGCAATGATGATAGCCTTATTGATAAGAAATAAGCCTTCCCAGAGCCTACATTATTTTGCTATTCTATTTGTGATTTTGTTGAGTATCATATTGTCGGGATCCAGAGGTCCGCTTGTTAGCATAATAATTGGATCAATAGTGTATGCAATTCTTTATGAAAGAAAACACTCATCCCGAATTTTCGGGTATGGTATTCTCGCGGTCGGAACCATAATTACATTGTTACTATTATTGCCCGAAAGTTTAACACAACGCTTTTTTGACATATCTCAAGGTACAGTAATAATGACTCAACAAGGTGTGCGACGTATAAGTACAATTGCAACAAGATTTGAATTTTGGTCTATGTCTGTGCAAGCATGGTTTTCATCCGTAACCAGTTTTTTTGTTGGGCTAGGATCGGGCGGTTTTAGCTCGCTTTTTATTTGGCGAGATTGGCGCTGGTATCCCCATAACTTATTTTTTGAAATTATTGTTGAATTAGGATTAGTTGGTTTGATAATCGTGGTATTATTTATAATAAAATCTTATCAAATATTTAATAAAGGGATCCAGGGAGGATCTCTTTCAGATCATTCTGCTTTATGGGTAGCTGGCACTGTTGTTATGTTTATTGCTGCACAATTTTCAGGTGATATTAATGATAACAGAATTCTCTGGATGTTTATAGGTATCTCAATAGCATCTACCCACGTAGATAAATTATATGGTTTGGGTGCTGATTAATTAATCCTTAACTATTATAATAAAATTTATCAAATAATGATATGGCAACGTGTTGTACTAATATGTCTTATTAATTTTATTTGTAATTATTTAAACAGCGTGAAAAATAGTTAAATGAACTGGTTGAATAAGCATTTATCATTGAAAGCCGATTTGCTGGTGACGTTACTTAATGGTGTAATTGTTATAGGTGGTGTATTTGTTTTAAATGGTTTAATTGCTCGTATTCATGGATTAGATATTTTGGGCGAATTCTTACTGATAAAAAGGATTTTATCCGCTGGTGTTGGGATATTGTTAGTAGGAATGAATATCGCTCTTCCGAATTATTTAAGTAGAAATTTTGAAAAGTCTTATGGAGATAATGCATTTATATTATTTTTAATTGTCACTATACCAATGACGATTTTGTTAATTGCAGGAATTCTTTGGTTTAATATAAAGGGATTTTATTCAAGTAATTTTTGGATATATGTACTCTTTTCTCTTGGATTGAGCGCGCAATTTATTACTTATGGTTTATATCGCGGTTATATGAATATGATTGGCGCTAATATTTTTCAATTAGTAGGAACAGCCATTATTCCAATAGTTGTCTTTACATCAGTAGGAACACTTAATGATGGTTTATTCTGGATAGGGTGTAGCGTTACAATTATTATGGTATTTGCATTTTTATTTCGCAATAAAGGTATTCACATAGCTGCAATTAATTTTCACCAATGTAAAAAAATAATTATTTATGGTTTGGAGCGTATACCAAGCTTTGTTGCCCAATTTATATTATTAGCCGGTGTTCCTATTTTTCTAGCTCAAAAAGTAAACTTTGAAAGTGTAGCATACTTTAATTCAAGCTTGAGTTTAGTAAGACTTGCATTGTTAATAGTAAATCCTATTGGCATGGTTTTATTACCCAGGATTTCAAACAAAATTGCCACTAGCTCAGTGGATGAGGTTAATACTATGTTAAATATATTATTTAAGACCGGTCTTGTTTTGAGTGTATTTGGTGTAATTTATTGTTATATAAATGCTCCTCTGATTTTAATATTTTGGTTAGGTGCAGTAAATGATATTGGGGTAAACATATTACGGCTTACAATTTTGGCATTACCTTTCTATACATTTGCAGGTTTAAGCAGAAGCCCTATTGATGCTGTTTCAGAAAGGGGTTATAATTCCCTAATTTATAGTTTAGCTGCTATTGTAATGATTACAATTATTTTCATCGGAAAAACTTATGGTTGTGATTTATTAGAAACGGCTTTAACCAGTTTTCTTGTCAGCCATATAATTGCAGGACTAGCAAGTGCTTATTTTATTCAAAGACTTTATAAAACAAAATTATGGAATTTTGAAATAACACGGGACATTGTAGGTGGTGTATTAATTATTTATTTTATCAATCATTTATTATCATTTGCAGGAATTTCTGATTCATCCCAATTAATCATTACGACGGTTATTTACCTCGTTATTGGAGTGAGTGTTTTCAAATATACAAAGTCTGGTTGGATTGCTGATTTGAAAGCAATTATGTATGCCTGATAAAAGAAATATATTTATTGGTACAAGTGTGCATCGGTGGAATGATAATCGCATTTTTTATAAAGAAGCGATTTCTTTGGCCAAACATTTTGATGTGCAACTACACGCTCCTGCTGATTTTGATCAGAAATGTCTATATGGAGTAAAAATAATTGGGCTTCCCCTTTGGAAAAAAGAATCTGACCGGAGGAAAATTAGAGAAGAGCTCTGGAGAAGGTTAAAAAATAACACTGATACTGATATATTTATTTTTCATGATCCAGAACTAATTTGGATCGGTATTAAGGTTGCAATATTTTCAGAAATAAAAGTAGTCTATGATGTTCATGAAAACATAGTTGA
Organism: uncultured Legionellales bacterium; assembly: GCA_913045195.1. GTDB lineage: Bacteria > Pseudomonadota > Gammaproteobacteria > Eutrophobiales > Eutrophobiaceae > UBA11869. Next base: position 5,551 of record CAJWQR010000047.1, read on the forward strand.
GTCTATAAAATGGAAAAAGTGGTTGAATACTTTAACCAGAAGGTTGGCCATTATTGGCTACAAATTATTTGAATGGATAGGAAAACAATTATTTAGTCATTTCATTTTAGCTGAAGATTCATATAAAACATTAATTCCCCATAATTCTACGATTGTATTGAATTATCCAATAGTAGAGGAATCTAATGGAAGGAGTGCACAGAAATTATATGATCTTGTATATTTAGGAGATATAAGGGAAGATAGAGGTGCATTGATAATTTTAGAGTTAGTCAATCAATTAAAGAAAAATAGAGAAGAAATTAATTTAGCATTATTAGGAAAAATCGTAAATAAAGAAAAATTTGACATAATCATTGAAAAATATTGTCTTGAGAAAAATATTAAAATGTTTGGGTATATTGATTATCCGGAAGCAATTAACATCGTTAAAAAATCAAAAATAGGATTGTGTTTACTAAAACCTACACAGAATTTTATTAATTCATATCCCACAAAGCTTTTTGATTATATGAATGCGGGGATTCCTTTTGTATGCTCGAATTTTCAACTTTATAATAAATTGATCCAAAAGAGTAACTCAGGTATTTCTGTGGATCCCCTAAATATGACTGAAGTAATTAACACTGTTTCTAAATTGTTAGGTGATAAAGATTATAGGGAACAGCTTGGGGAAAACGGAAGATCTTGCTTGCAAACGATGTTTAATTGGAACACTCAATCTGATATATTAATTAATGTAATGAATTCACTATAAACATGAACTTTCTACAAATTGTATTTTGGATTTCGTTTAGTGCTATAATATATACTTTTGTTTTATATATCGTCGTTTTGAAAATGATTAGAAGAAATCACTATATAAAAGATTCGAATTTCTTACCTACTATTTCACTTATTATATGTGCTTACGATGAAGAGAAAAGTATTGCTGCAAAATTGCAAAATACAATCAAACTTGATTATCCACTTGATAAGTTACAAGTCATATTGGCTGATGATGGCTCAACGGATAAAACAGTAGAGATAGCTAATGGATTTGAATTTGTTGAAATATTGAAGCTACCCAGAGCAGGGAAAACCAGTGCTCAGAATGAAGCAGTGAAAATTGCCCGAAATGAGATATTAGTATTTAGTGATGCAAATAATATTTATAAAGTGGACGCGCTAAAAAAATTAGTTAGAAATTTTGCTGATGAAAGAGTTGGTGTGGCATGTGGGGAATTACAATATAATGAAAAAAAGTCAGGCGAAAGTTTTTATTGGGAATATGAAGTTGCTGTCAAGAAGGAAGAAAGTAAGAATGGATGGTTATTAGGGGCGAATGGCAGCATTTACGCAGTACGGAAAAAAGCTTTTGTAACCTTACCTGTGGATTCTATCAGCGATCATTTAGAACCAATAAAGGTATATGGTAATGGCTTGGATGTAATTTATGAACCAGAAGCTATCGCAATTGAAGATGTTCCAGATAACGTATTGCGGAGAAAGAGACGTATTATTCTTAGAAGCTTAGTGTCCATGAAGTATGTGTTAGCACTATTAAATCCTTTTAACAAAAGATCGGTTTTTGTCCCCTACGTTTCTCATAAACTGATACGATGGTTCTCACCCTTATTTCTATTGATAATATTTTTCACAACTGGTTTGCTGATGAATAATAGCAATTCCTATAGTTATTTTTTGGCGGTACAGATTTTATTCTATTCATTCGGATGGCTATTCCACCCTGTTCGGTATTTTATTCAGGTTAACGTGGCTTCTCTGCTTGCTATTATTGATTGGTTAACTGGCCAGCGCCAAAATACTTGGGATGTAGTTCGTTAAGCTTTTAGGCCCTTACCAATCCCATATCATTCCTACCCTAATTTGATTTCCATCGCCGGAGCTATATACAAAATCAGAATGCAGTTTAATATAACGTGACAAATCATATTTCATTGATAGTGTAATTACTGTTTTATCATTTACTGGTACAAGTAAAACAGGGGTATTATTATCCAAAGTGGTATCGCGAAAGGCATAATTATGCAATACACTACTGCCCATGCCTGAACCTTTACTAACAAAATCTACAGTACCATTGATTAAAATTCTAGTGGCTGGGAAGAGGTTCATTGCAATTCTTAAGACCTGAGCACTTGGGCCGTAAGGGAAGCCTAATCCCATATCCATTGACGAAAAAGTATTAATGGTATCATTGTGGGTATAAACCCATGGACGGCTAATAGTATATTCTAGACGAAAATCAGGTATAAAAGGATTTGCAGATGGAACCCAATGTAGTCCCGATTGAAATACGAATTTATTTCCCCACCAAGGGTCTAATATTTTATTCCAGGTTAATTCATCCCATAAAAGTGTCTGGTAAATTCTTAAACCTGATCTGATTCTCCAGGAATAATCAAGACCAATAAGTAGGTTATCCTGATCCC
>CAJWQR010000048.1 GCA_913045195.1 uncultured Legionellales bacterium
AGAAAGTAACTAAAAAGAAAGTAACTAAAAAGAAAGTAACTAAAAAGAAAGTAACTAAAAAGAAAGTAACAAAGAAAAAAGTTTTAAAGAAAGAAAAGAATGAAGATAGTGAAAAGACGGAAACTAAAGATATGCTGGATAATATTTAAAGGAAATTATTTTATGGAAATTACTGCTTCGTTAGTCAAGGAACTTCGTGAACGAACAGGGGCTGGTATGATGGATTGCAAGGCTGCACTAAGTGACGCAAAGGGAGATATTGAAATTGCAATAGAAGTGATGCGCAAATCCGGTGCCGCAAAAGCTGCAAAAAAGGCTGGACGTATAGCTGCTGAAGGCATTATTTCAATAAAGCTAAACGAAAATGATATTGTTATTCTTGAAGTAAACTGCGAAACCGATTTTGTTACTAAAGATGAGACCTTCCTCTCTTTCGTAGATAGCGTTATTCAGGTTATTAGTAATAATAATGTTAGTGATGTCGATGGATTACTTAAGCTTAATTCGGGTAACCAAACTATCGAAGAAGCAATTCAACAATTAATAGCAAAGATAGGTGAAAAAATAACAATTAGACGTTTTCAAAAGTCTTCGATTAAAAATCAGACTGGAACATATTTGCATGGAATACGCATTGGTGTAATCGTTGAAATTGAAGGCGGAAGCGAAGAGTTGGCTAAAGATATAGCTATGCATATTGCCGCAAGTAGACCTCTTTTCATCAATGAAGGCCAGGTTTCTCAGGAGCTACTCGACAAAGAAAAAGAAATATATACAGCACAAGCACAAGAAAGTGGTAAGCCAGCCGATATTGCAGGGAAAATGGTTGAAGGTCGATTGAAGAAATTTATCAAAGAGATAACATTATTAGGACAGCCTTTTGTAAAAGATCCTGAAAAATCGATTGAAGAAATATTAAAATCATCCGACGCAAAAGTCCTATCATTCATTCGCTATGAAGTAGGAGAGGGAATCGAAAAGCGCGCCGATAATTTTGCGGAAGAAGTTATGATACAAGCAAAAGGCAGCTAATAAATGATAGTCTCGTCTAACGAATTAAAGTATCGACGGGTTTTATTAAAGCTTAGCGGCGAAGCATTAATGGGTGAAGAAGCTTATGGTATTGATCCTAAGATTATTGACCGACTCGCAGGTGAAATTTCTGAACTAAGTAAAAAAGGCGCTGAGATTGCTATTGTTATAGGTGGCGGCAATATATTCCGTGGAACAGGGCTTGCGGCAAGGGGTATCGACCGTGTTACAGCGGATCATATGGGCATGTTAGCTACAATAATGAATTCTCTTGCTATGCAAGATGCCTTAGAACGTATTCAGGTGCATGCAAGAGTAATGTCTGCTTTGAAAATTAATCAAGTTTGCGAAGACTATATTCGTCGTCGCGCTGTTCGACATCTTGAAAAGGGTCGAGTAGTAATACTTGCCGCAGGAACGGGAAATCCTTTCTTTACAACTGATTCTGCAGCAAGTTTACGAGCTATTGAAATTAATGCTGAATTATTAATTAAGGCAACAAAGGTAGACGGTGTATACTCTTCTGACCCCGTTATAAATGATGATGCGGTTCGTTATGAAGCATTAACTTATGATGAGGTGATTGAACGAAAATTAAGTGTAATGGACACAACCGCTGTTGTTCTTTGTAGAGACAATCTGATGCCTTTAAGAATATTGGATATGAGAAAATCTGGAGTATTACTAAAGGTAGCAATGGGCGGTAGTGAGGGAACCTTAGTCAATAACCAATAGTTTTTATTATTTTAAATATATTTATGATTGAAGATATTATTAGTGACGCAAAAAATCGTATGCTTAAGAGCACAGAAGCACTCGAAAGTGAGATGGCAAAGATAAGAACGGGCCGCGCTCACCCCAGTTTACTTGAACAAATAAAAATTAATTATTACGGCACAGATACAGCTCTTAATCAATTAGCCAGCATTAATGTTGTCGATTCGAGAACGCTAGGTGTTAATGCATATGATAAAGGAAGTATCCCTGATATTGAGAAAGGGATTATGAATGCAGATCTCGGTTTAAATCCAGTGACAACAGGCGATCTAATACGTGTTCCACTACCTTCGTTAACAGAAGAAACAAGAAAGGATTTAATTAAAATTGTTCGCGCAGAAGCCGAACAATCCCGTGTAGCCATTCGCAATATAAGACGCGATGCAAATTCATCATGTAAAAATTTAGTTAAAGAAAAAATTATATCAGACGATGATGAACGTAAAGCCGAAGGACGCATCCAAAAATTAACTGATGAACATATTATGATTGTAGAGAAGAGACTTGAAAAAAAAGAAGCCGAAATGCTTGAAATCTAGATCTTACCCATCAAATATTTTTCTTTCTAATAAATTATATTCATTATTTTATTCGTAACATATTTTTATTATGAATATAAAATATCCCAAACCTAAACATATTGTAATTATTATGGATGGTAATGGTAGATGGGCGGTGGAAAATGGCTTAACGCGTAGCAAAGGACATAAAGCTGGAGTAAAGACGCTTAAAAATATAATAGAGTATGCTGTTAGAACTGAGCTAAATATGATTACAGCTTATGCCTTTAGTCAAGAAAACTGGCAACGCCCAAGAAAAGAAGTTGATTTGTTATTAGATCTCTTTATTACATCATTGCAATCAGAGGTCGATGATTTACATAAAAATAATATCAAATTAAATTTCATTGGAGAGCTTACTAAGTTTTCCGATAAATTAAGAAAAACAATGAAAAAATCTGAATTATTGACATGTGATAATTCGGGTCTAATCTTAAATGTAGCTTTGAGTTATAGCGGACGCTGGGATATTCAGCAGGCTTTGTTATCAATAATTAATGAGATACAATCTAAAAAAATCACCATTGACGAGGTTAATGAGGAATTAATTAATTCTAAATTATCATTAGCAGAAAATAATGACCCAGATCTTTTCATAAGAACGGGTGGCGAAAAAAGAATTAGTAACTATTTATTATGGCAGCTTGCATACACTGAAATGTATTTTACAGATATTCTATGGCCAGATTTTGATTCAAAACAATTTTCTCTAGCCTTAGATTGGTTTTCAAAACGACAAAGAAGATTTGGTAAAACATCTGCGCAAATAGAAAATGAATACGATACTTAAGCAAAGAATTATTACTGCGTCAATAGCATCAATTTTTGTAATTGCGACTCTTTTTTTATTAGAACCATTCTGGTTTTCAGCTATTTTTTCTCTATTGATAATCGTTGGTATTTGGGAATGGATAGAGCTTTTTAAAATAGGAAATAAACTTAAATATTCACTATATATACTTAATATATTTAATCTTATCTTCGTATTGTATGGCCTAGTGAATGCCCCAGGCTCAGATAGTGGGTCTGTTGGTTATTTTTACTGGGTTGTAGCTGTCTTTATACTTTTAAATCTTCTATTTATAGTGCCCTTTCAAATTATTCTGTATCAAAAGAAAAAATATACATATAAATTATCTTTTCCTAATCTGTTTTTCGGTATTCTTTTATTATGGACTACGTGGGCTGTTATTGCAGATGTCTACGTGTTTGATAGTACTCATTCACATTATAAGGATCTTCCTTATGAGTTTGTACTATTATATCTTTTTTTGGTTGTCTGGAGCGCTGATATAGCTGCTTATTTTGTAGGAAAAAGATTTGGTCGGCATAAGCTTGCAAGCGAGATAAGTCCAGGGAAAACCTGGGAAGGCGCAGCGGGTGGGGTGGTAGGTGGTGTTATAGTTGCTGTATTGGCAACGTATTTTTATAAGAAAACCAGCTGTTTTTGTGAATTCGATATTCCTTCTTTCTTAAACTTCATTGGAGTAATGTTCTTCGCTTCAATAATAGTAATTTTTTCAATAGTCGGTGATCTTTATGTCAGTATGGCTAAAAGACAAGCAGGTAAAAAAGATAGCGGTGTATTATTTCCTGGGCATGGTGGTGTTTTAGATAGAATAGATAGTTTTATATACCCAGTTATTTTTATGCATGCGATTCTTGTATTAAGTGCTAATTTTATGATTGTCTGATGTTTTCCTGAGAAGTTTGTATGGTTAAAATAACTTTGAAGAGCAATTAATCTAGTGCGCAAATAGAAAAAGATAGGCTTACTTCTTTGTGATGTATTTATAATGCAATTAATCATTAAAATAAGGATTCTTTTTTGAAAGAAATAACTATATTAGGTTCAACTGGCAGTATTGGTGTAAATACATTAGTTGTGATTTCACAGCATCCGGATAAATTTAATGTTAAAGCGTTAACGGCTAATACCAACATAGATGTTTTTCTCAAACAGTGTATTCAGTATAAGCCTGAATATGCTGTTATGGTAAACGAAGACTGCGCATCAAAATTAGAAGAAAGATTAAAAAAAGATGCTCCAGAGGTGTCAGTTTTAACAGGTATTGATGGTTTATTGACAGTTGCTGAACTTGATGACGTTGATTATGTAATGGCGGCTATAGTTGGTGCTGCAGGATTATTACCTACATTAGGCGCCGCAAAAAAAGGAAAGCGCATCTTACTTGCCAACAAGGAAGCGCTTGTAATGTCAGGGAAATTATTTATGGATACAGTTATAGAGAATAATGCTGAATTAATCCCTATTGATAGCGAACATAATGCCATTTTTCAATGTACTTCTGCTGCTAATGCTAGTTCTATTAGTAATATTATGCTTACAGCATCGGGTGGCCCCTTTCTTAATACCCCACTAAGAGAATTATCGTCGAAAACTCCAAAACAAGCTTATAAGCATCCAAAATGGGAAATGGGTAGAAAAATTTCCGTAGACTCAGCAACAATGATGAATAAAGGACTTGAAGTTATCGAAGCATCTTGGTTGTTTAATGTGAAAAACGAAGCAATAAAAGTACTTATTCATCCTCAAAGCATCATACATTCTTTGGTTGAATATAAAGATGGTTCTGTTTTAGCTCAATTGGGAAATCCTGATATGCGTATTCCTATTGCTTATGGACTAGCATGGCCAGATAGAATTGAAACTCATGTTCAGCGATTAGATTTATTGGATATTGCTCATTTAGAATTTAAAGAAGCAGAGGCAGCCAGATTTCCATGTATACAGCTCGCTCGTGAGGCGCTTAAACAAGGAGGGACTAGTTGCGCAATTTTAAATGCAGCTAACGAAGTAGCAGTGAATGAATTTTTAAATAAACGCATAAAATTTACAGATATATCAATTATCATAGAGTCAGTAATGAGCGATATAACACACAATAGCACAAATACACTTGATGCGATTCTTAGTGATGATGCTTGGGCAAGAGATAAAGCAGAGGAAATTATTAGGGATAAGGTATTGTGAATGAAATATTACATGCAATAGCATTCTTTATTATTTCGGTTGGTGTATTAATTACTTTTCATGAGTTTGGACATTTTTGGGTAGCACGATTTTTTGATGTTAAGATTCTTCGCTTTTCAATTGGGATTGGACGTTCAATTTACACCAAGCGTTTTGGTAAGGACCAGACAGAATTCTCGATAGGTTTTCTGCCGTTAGGTGGATACGTTAAAATGCTCGATGACCGAGAAGGCAAGGTTGTAGAAGAAGAAAAAAAACGCGAGTTTAATAGTAAGCCAATTTGGCAAAGATTTTCTATTGTGCTAGCCGGCCCAGTTTTTAATTTTATTTTTGCGATTTTTATATATTCAATAATTTATTCGATTGGTGTGAATGCTTTAAAGCCAATTATTGGTGATGTCGAACCTTCTTCGATTAGCGAAGAATCCGGTTTTGTTAAAGGCCAAAAAATATTATCTATTAATGGAGCAAAAACTCCTACATGGCCAACTGTTATTGATTCGCTCGTTAAACACACTATATCTGGAAATACTGTCAATATAGTTTTAGAAAGTGATAGCAAAAAACAAAACCTTAGTTTAGATCTTTCTAAAATTAAAATTGACAAAATATCAGATGGTAAGTTATTGAATGAATTAGGGTTAAGTGTGATTAAGCTAAAAATACCCCCAATAATTGGGATGATAGAAGAAAACGGTCCAGCAAAAGCAAGCGGATTACATAAAAACGATAAAATAATTGCTGTAAATGGTAATTTAATTGAATCGTGGGGTGAGTGGGTTTCAATTATACGGCAAAACCCAAATGAATTATTAAATACAGAAGTATTGCGAAATAATCAAACAATATACATAGAATTAACCCCTGAAAATTTTCAAGCAGATGGAACTAGCATTGGCCGTATTGGGGCAGGGCCGTCTATAAATGATGAGTTATATGATTCTTATTTTACACTTGAGCAATATTCATTACATTTGGCTATTTTACGGGCATTTAATAAGACTTGGGAAATGTCAGTGCTAACTCTTAAGGTACTTGCTAAAATAATCACTGGCGATGCATCAGTGAAAAATTTAAGCGGTCCAATTAGTATCGCTAAATATGCGGGTCAGTCAGCCAGTATTGGTGTGATAGCGCTTTTAACTTTTCTAGCAATAGTTAGTGTAAGCCTAGGCGTGCTTAACTTATTACCAATACCGTTGTTGGATGGAGGACATTTAGTCTATTACATTATTGAACTAATTACAGGAAAGCCTGTTTCTGATGCAGTACAAATTGTCGGACAACAGATAGGGCTAGTTTTGTTATTAGGACTGATGGGGATTGCTCTTTATAATGATTTTATTAAATTGATGGGGTAAAAAACTTAATACATGAAACTTAATATATCTAAGCTATTTTATATTTCAATACTACTGTTTTCTTTTGTTTCAATTGCAGCAAGCGAAGAATTTATTATTGAAGATATTCGTGTTGAAGGTTTAAAGCGAATTACACCAGGGACAGTGTTTAATTATTTACCGATAAAAGTTGGAGATAAATTTGATGATGCGCTTTCATCAGATGCTGTTCGGGCATTATTCAAGACTGGTTTTTTTGATGATGTAAAGGTAGAGAGAGATGGAAATGATTTAATTCTCCTTTTCAAAGAACGTCCAGCGATAGGAACAATTACTCTGACTGGTAATGAGGATATTAATTCCGATGAATTGTTAGAGAATCTAAAACAAAGTGGTTTTGCTGAGGGCAGAGTATTTTTGCAATCTCAATTGGAAGACGTCAAGCAAGAACTAAATCGCCAATATTATTCATTTGGTAAATATGCTGCAAAAATTACATCTACAGTTACTGA
>CAJWQR010000049.1 GCA_913045195.1 uncultured Legionellales bacterium
GAAAGCCTTTGGTTTTGATCTATCTAAATTAAAGCCCTGGCATTGGAATGTTATTGTTATAGTAGTTCTTCTTATTAATCTATACGCTTGGCTCCTATGAATTTATTTGATAAAGTATAATACAATTGTAATTTAGTAAAATTTGATAGGTGTAGTATAATTCGCAAATGAGAAAAAAAATAACTATTAAGTTTCTAGTTTTATTCTTACTGCTGTCACAATTTGTGACTCTCTCACATGCCATGGAGCATCAGTTTCTGCATGGTGATGAGGAACAATGTCTAGTTTGTATTCATGCAAATGATAATAATAACGCTATTACCCACTCACCTTATTTAGATAATCTTGTACAAAAAAATAGTGAAGAAGTATTTTATAGGTATATTTACTATAATTTAAGAACGATTTCCTTTCAAAATATTAGAAGTCCTCCAGTACATCCTTAATAACATCAACTTATTACTCATTTGTTTGCGGGTTTGATTCTTCAGCCTGCGTAATACTTTATTAAGGATAAATTAATATGAAATTTCATATCATTGGTATATTTATACTGATTGGTGGTCTTATACAGAATGTACATTGTGAAGAAGCAACAACATTCGAAGAACTTACTGTATCTGCAAGACCAATTGGTTTACAAAGTTTGGAACATCTTGCTAGACCTATCACTATTTTAAATAGAGAAGAGCTTAGTAAAAGACAAGCCGAAACCATAGGAGAAACTCTATTAGATATTCCCGGTGTAACAACAAACCGGTTTAGTCCGCTTGCAAGCAGACCGATAATTAGAGGCCTTGGTGGAACACGAGTACATATTTTGGAAAATGGAGTTGGGTCAATGGATGTTTCCACGATTAGTGCAGACCATGCTGTAACAATTGAACCCATTCAAGCTGAAAAAATAGAAATATTTAGAGGCCCTTCAACTTTACTTTATGGTAGTGAAGCAACAGGAGGATTAATAAATGTTGTGACAAACCGTATTCCAGAGTATATCCCCAAGTTTAATAATAAGATTTATTCTAGTTATGACGTTAATCCGCTTGAGAAATTAATATCAATACAAAGCGAGGGCGGTCATGATAAATGGGCATTCCATCTTGATGGTACAAAACGAGATGCTAAAAATTATGCTAGTAAAAACGGTCAGATCGATAATAGTTTTTATGAAACGTTGAATTTTAATTTCGGTACATCTTATATTGATGATTGGGGATTTCTTGGTATTGCTTTCGGACATTTTGATTCGACACATGGCGTGCCATTAAATCCTGAAGACCCCTCTGAACTCCCGTTTATAGAATCAGAGCAGGATCGCATAGATCTATCAGGCAAAATTAATCAGCCATTACCGGGTATAAAAGCTGCTGCTCTACAACTTGGTTACAATGATTATACGCACACAGAGTTTGAGGATGCTACAACTGCTGGAACAGTATTTGATAACGAACAATTCGACACTCGTATTGAAATTCAACATAACCCATTAGGAATGTTTAACGGTATCATTGGGACACAGTTTGGTTATAGAAACCTGAGTGCTGTTGGCGAAGAAGCATTTCTTCCAAAAACTAAAACAAACACTGTAGCTGCATTTATCTTAGAAGAAACTGATATTACTGATTCAGTCTATCTAGATATTGGTGGGCGTTTTGAGCATAAAGAAGACAATCCAACTAATGCCTCAAAAGTTACTAACAATATGTATAGTATCTCATCTGGATTACGTTGGGATTTTAATAAAAATACTATGCTGGGTATAAATATGAGTCGAAGTCAGCGTGGCCCTTCATCCGAAGAATTATTTTCCAATGGACCCCATATCGCAACAGGAACATTCGAGCAAGGGCAATCTAATTTAGATGTAGAGACAGCTAACAGCCTCGACCTTACACTAAGTAAAACGTATGAAATTTGGCAGTGGAATATGAGTCTATTTACTAACTACATAGAAGATTTCATTTTTCTGCAAGGATTAGATCTTGATAATGATGGTTCAGTTGATCAAGTTGACGAAACTGGTAATGCAGCAGGTGAGTTTCAGTTACTACAATATCAGCAAGATAATGTCGTTATGTATGGTTTTGAAGCTTCTTTTGATACCAACCTTTTTTCGGGAAACTATGGCCAATTAGATTTAAACCTGTTTGGCGATTATGTTCGAGCTGAGCGAGAAAATGGAGATAATCTTCCAAGAATATCACCAGCACGATTTGGTAGCGGCCTAAGTTATAATTATAAAAAATTCAATGCCGGTATCAACTTCACAAATATCTTTGCACAAAAAGATAATGATGTTCTTGAAACAGATACTGACGGTTACTCGGTTTTAAATATGAATGCAAATTATAATGTACTGAGTGGCAAGCAAGATTTAAATATATTTTTAAAAATGACTAACATATTGAATGAAGATGGCCGTTTGCATACATCATTTATAAAAGACCGTGCACCTATTAAGGGGAGATCAATTATGGTTGGTTTTCAAGTAGATTTTTAGTGCAACTAAAGCAAAATTGCCTAAAAGTAAGTGTGACGTAAATGTGTCGTAATTAGACTGAGTGTGACTGGTCTAGACTGTCACCAATATTTTCAATAAGTTAGCTAATAAATCTTTCTTTATGCCGATTAATTTATATAATTACCCCGTTTTGAAATTTAATTAAGGAAAAATAAAACATGAATAAAACTATCAAAAGAATTTCTTATCTATTTTGCACGGCTATTGTCGTCGTTTGTAGCCAGCCAGTTATAGCTGATTCACATGGTCTTGAACTTGGTGTACTTAAATGTACGGTTGTTCCAGGATCACGTGTTAATTTAATCATTCGTTCAACTGCCGATGTTGTTTGTGAATTCAACAACGCAGGCACGGTTGAAAAATATAAAGGTGAGACGGGTATTGGTCTTGGCTTAGATTTAAGTTTCAAAACCGATGAAAGAATGCATTTTGCTGTTTTCGCAGTCAGCTCTGATGTGAGTGCGGGTAGCCATGCTCTAGCAGGTAAATATGTTGGTGGCGAATTAAATGCTGCTGCTGGCGTTGGTTTGGGTGCAAAGGCATTGGTTGGCGGAAGTAATGATAGCTTTAGCTTACAGCCTTTAGCTTTGGAGACCAGTACAGGAATAGGCGCTTCAGGTGGTTTGAGTTTTCTTTATATAGAAGCTGACAAATAAAACTAACTAATTTTAGTTTTTTGAAAGGGCACCTTTTGGCGCCCTTTTTTAAGGATAAAGGAGTGTGACGTAAATGTGTCGTAGTCACACACAGTCTAATTACGACACATTTACGTCACACTTTTCATTCCCTGCCCTGGGGGTATACCCCCTCCAAAAAATCATCATAATCCGTGTTTTATATATTCTGTCCACACAGCGGTGGGGGTAGAATATGAAGTTGGTTAAAAATCTACATAAATACAGGGGAGACGAAAATGTATATTGTCGAAGCGAGGAAAATTTCAAAAGCTTCTCTTTTTAAATTAATGCTTACGGGCGCTTCCATTGGTCTTTTTTTATTTTTCTTATTATGTGGGATTGCTGCGATTTATGGATATGAAACTATTAGTTTTAATGATAAATATATAACAGGTTTGTGGGGACTTATCGCCGCATTATTGATGTGGCCAATTTTTAGTCTTTTGTTTACTTGTTTTGGTTGGGCTGTAATCACATTTGGGCTATGGATTTATTCTTTTTTTAGAGTCTTGCGTGTTGCGTTTAGAGAAGTTAAAGGCAGCGGTGAGTAGAAATTTGTAGTACGGAAAACATTTAAAATTTATTGTTTTATTTAATAATAGAAAGTTTTCTATATTTTTTTAATAATTTATTGTAAAAATAATAAGAGGACGAAACATGAACTTAGTTAAGCAGTGTTTGACAACTAAATACGCAACATTTTCGGGTAGGGCTAGTAGAAAAGAGTATTGGGGATTTGTACTTTTTTATATTAGTTTATTTTTCTTTATAGTTATTGCAGATACTATTGGAGGTGGATTCGAAAGAGATGCGGCGGGAGATCTTCTTATGTCAGTTTGGGCAGCTGCAATAATCGCTATTCTTTCTATTTTACTTTTCATACCGAGTCTTGCTGTTTATGTAAGAAGATTACATGATACCGATCACTCTGCTTGGTGGTTATTTATTGGATTCATCCCTATTATTGGCGCAATTGTATTGTTGTACTTTCTTATTATAAAAGGAACGGAAGGAACTAATCGATTTGGAATTGACCCTCTCGGAAAATAAGGAAAGCTACAAAGACTGCGGTTAACTCATGAAAAACATTCTCTACACAATCATTCTCTCTTTCTTGCTTTCACATTACAATACTAATGCTTGAGGAACTTCTTCATTAGAAGATTTATGAAATCACTTATGGGATGGAAAATTTATTCTTGGTTTTTTTTACTAGTAGTAGTTGCCGGTTACACAGAAGCTCTTATAACCGAACCGAAAACCATATTATTTTATCTCGATTTAATAGTTACTGTTATTGGTTTAGCCGGTATTTTTGCATACGCCTACAAAATGAAACTAATGTCGGCGAATTTTTGGAAGATCTGTTTTGTGTTGAATGTAATGTGGGACCTTATATACAATACTATTTTACAAGATATAACTCTCCCCCTTGTTGAAGTACTACTTGTTGTTACAGTATGTCTTCCTGCTTATGTTGCTTTATACTTATTAGGATTTAAATCAGCAGATCTATGGAAAACAGAAAAATAATCTATCTGTCACGAAGTCACGATAGATATTTCAAAAAAAAGGGGGGAGTAGAATTCGGGGTATGTAAAAAGATAAAAATGAAGGCTATCTAACGTTCCTGTATAGAAAATTTCTAGTACTCTTTGTAGCTGCTATGACTCCTTTATAAAATAATTTCTTTTAATCTCTCTTCTTGCCTAGACGAAGATCTTTTGTAATGAATGGATCTGCAAAAATATCTTTCATCGCGGCACCACATAAATAAGCTTGTTTGCGTGCCGAATTCACCATCTGAGGTGATCCACATAAATATATTAATTTATTTTTTAAATCCTTATTATTTTCAAAAGCTAATTCTGATGCGCTACATTGATTTATCGTCTTTTCGAAATTCTTTGAACTCTCTATAGCGCATGGAAAATAATGAATATTTTTATATCTTGATGCAATATTTTTTAGAAAATCTATAAGATAAAGATCAGAAGAAAATCGTTCTCCATGATATAAACTAATTTGACCTTCATGCCCGTTATGAATAGCATCCCGAATAACACCAAGTTGCGGAGCTAATCCACTTCCGGTACTAATCATTAATATGTTTCTGTCTCTATTTTCTTGAGAGTAATAGCATTCCCCAAAGGGTCCTTCTAACTCTAATACAAATCTTAATTTAGATTCGCTAAATAACCAGTTACTCACAGCACCGCCTTTCATTCGTTTAATATGTAGCTCTAAAAAATCATCTTCAGCAGGTAAGCTTGCTAATGAGTAACTTCGAATTTGTCCATTAGGAATCCGTAAATTTATATATTGCCCTGCTCTATAATCTAATTTAACAGAAGAATCTAATCTTATTCTGCATAGATTATCTGATAAGATTTCTTTTTCTATGATTATTGCTTCACTAAAAAGATTAGGATCATTTTCCTCGTTAATAATTAAATCTTCCGTAGGGATGCATTGACAGGATAAAAAATATCCTTGTTCAACTAGTTTATATCTTAAACCTCTGGTTGATGGTTCAGGTAAATTATTTTTTTTAGATAGCATCATACAAACATTACAAACACCTGCCCTGCACGAATAAGGTACATCTACTTCATTGCGAAGCAATGCATCTAATACAGATTCATTCTTCCTTGTTTTATATTTCCTATTTTTAAAACTAATTACTGGCAAGAATAGTTTATCTATCGATTTAGTACATCATCTATGGTGCCGGCTGCGACACCCATAATTGTCTCAATCAAATCTTCTGGAACACTTAATTCCTGAAGAGTTTCCTGAAGGTGGCCAGCTACTGCCCAAAAATGTTCTTCATTTAAACCCTTTTCAACTAATGGTGCATGCGCAGTTCTTAAATCTTTACCGGTATACTCATTTGGGCCACCTAATACCATAGTAAGGAATGATTTTTGTTTATTGCGTTGAGCATCCATATCGGTGTCATCAAAAAAACTTGAAATTAAATCATCTGAAAGAACTTTTCGGTAAAAAATATCAACAGCTTTTTCTACAGCGTCAGCTCCTCCAATTTGCGTATATATAGAATCAGTCATAATCTATCCCCTCAAAATCGGATCATGTTTATTGTTTATCTGAAGATACACCAGATAAACAAAAATGAGTATTTTTTTATTGATCAATATCAATAAATTACTAATTTATTTTTTTCTGTGAGTGCATTCTGATTACTCATAATGCTAATTCTTCTGTGATAGGGTGAAAGATATCACTAGAATTAATAAGATTTTTAGCTGTAAGTGTTGGTACGCCATAGACTTGTGTACTAACACCGAAATCATTCCTTATTTGTTCCAGTAATAGGCCGAAGTCACCATCACCTGAGAGCAAGATAACGCTATCGACGTCTTTTGCTATCTTCATAACATCAATAGTAATTCCCACATCCCAATCTCCTTTTGCAGAGCCGTCACTACGTTGAATAAAAGGTTTTAATTTAACTGTAAAGCCGATGCGTTTGAGTGCATCTTGGAATTTAATCTGTTGGTCATCGCCACGATGTATTGCATACGCATAAGCACAAACAATCTTTCCCTCGTTACTGATGCGTTGCCAAAGTTTTTTGTAATCAAACTGGCGATCATAGCTTTGACGGGTAGTGTAGTAAATGTTTTGCACATCTACAAAAATAGCAATCTTATTCACGTTATAATTATAGTACTTCTAATATCATATGGTGGCCAGGGACAGAATCGAACTGTCGACACAAGGATTTTCAGAAGTAGTACCAGAAAGGCGTTACTAATATAAACAAACACTTGAGTTGCACACCACCTCTTAAATTACGTCACATTACGTCACATTTAGACTAGTTACGTCACATCTACGTCACACTCTTTGGACAGGGGTATACCCCCAAAATCATCACCATTAGTGCTTATATATATTCCGTCCACACAGCGGTGGGGGTAGAATTTGGGGTAT
>CAJWQR010000050.1 GCA_913045195.1 uncultured Legionellales bacterium
TTTGGTGCTTCTTTACCTAAGTAATTGTCCTCTAAACAACGAAATACAGGATTAATATCAGATTCAAATAATTGTTTATGTGAATGGATTTTCTTTTCCATGCGGAATGTTTTTCCGCTTGTGGTGCTTGCTCGAGATAACGATGTGCCAAATATAGAACGATATTTTCCTTTTGCATCAGGATAATAAAAGATATATTTGGCAGGATATGTTTGATATTCCCGCTTCTTCCTAGTTCGCTCTACTATATGTATAGCGTCTTTTTCTCTATCAAAAAATGCGTCTACGTAACTCATCAGCGTATTTATTATGACATTCTTGTGTGGGGTGTTTATGAGGTGATATGGCATTTAAATCTTTAGCAAAATCCATAATACCACCATAATCTGAAGTTTCATTTTCTAAGAAAATAAATTTTGGCCAGTCTATTAATTCGTATAATTGTTTTATATTACCTATTATAGCATCTATAGGCGAAGTAGTTCCAAATTTATTAAAAAAATATTCGTCATCTATACACATTGATTTATATGAAGGGAGGGTCATATTGTAATTTATATGTAAAGATTCTAAATGTAATTGGGTAAAATATATATTACTTAATGTATTATATATTCCTGAATAATCAGAATAAAAATATTTGTAGTATAAATCAATAAATTGTTTACCTTCTTTTTTAACTTTTTGTGACCAATTTGGCCCAACAGTAGTAAACAATTTATCACATTCATTAGTATCTTCAGTATAAGGTGAAAACTCTGTTATATTCTCTGCTTGTAAAAATTCTATCCTATCGTTATAGGACCAAGCAACTATAACATAATTTGGGCGACGATATGAACTAAAATTAATACAAAGACGTCTAATCCCAAAGTTAGATAATCCTGGATACGCAAAATTTGCCCCACCTAATAAAGCAGGCCATGCATGTTCGCTAGGATCATTTTTGGCTTCATCATACGGCACATCTTCTAATTCATCGCCAAATGTAATAGAATCCCCAAAAACAATAAATGGGTTCATGCAGTTCGTCCAACTGCTTCTAATACATCTTCGACTGCTTCAAAGTCATCCTTTGATTGGTGTAGTGATGCCTTGTGAGCTATTTTAATTGCCTTGTTTAATGTGGCCGCTTTAATTTCCATTTCTTGAGCAACGGCTTTAACTGTATCGCCTAACCCTTCTCGCAAATCTTGAATTTCTTGCGACACTTGAACACCTTCAGTTACAAGTTGTTTTAGTTTTGCAATTTCATTTATACTATATGTTTTTGTTGGCATTTTTCTCCTTTCATGAATAATGTCTTATTATTATAGCATATTCTAAAATATGAGTCAACCTATAAAAAATTAAAATTTATGTTTACCCTAACTTGTTCATCTGTACAATTTGTACTATAATGATCCATGGTTCCGTCAAAAACTACAAATCGATTTTTTACTGATTCTACTCTAATATCTCCTAGTTGTGTGTAACCATTATTACTGTTAACATAATATACTGCTGATTTATTAGGAAATGTAAAATCTTGATGGGGAGCATGTTCTAATATATTTTCAGTTGCCGAATACATATTTGCTTTTATTCGTATTAATGCTCTGTAATTTAATTTTTCAACTATCGGAACCACATGTTCAAATTCAGGAGCAATAATTCCTTCTGGGCACCGCCAAATAACAAATGCCCAAAAACAATCCGATGGATTACCAGTTGATCGATTATGTAATTGTTCAACTGCAACTTTACTTTGGAATCGCCATTGAGGATTTCTACTTAAAAAATGTTCTTCTAATCCATCTGCCACATCTTGTGGGAGATAATCATCTATTACTTCGGCAATAATATTGCCAGTTTTATCTCTATGAAACATGTTTTTATTCGGTTTTTTGAATTGCTTTTGAAACGTCAAATGTGTAAAATTCTATTTGGCCTAACACGCTCTTACTACTAGTTTCGTTGACCATATCAGTCAACTCGCCTTGAACAATTTCACCCTGGGCTTGTTGTTCTGATATTTTTTCTTGTTTATCATGATCTTCTGGTGTATATGGAAATCGATATGCTACAGGCTCTTCGGCACCATGATGGGCAACCCAATAAAATATCCAATCAGGTTCTTTAACTGCTGTCGAAATTACAGTAAATTTTCCTTCTTTTATTTTATCTGTTGGATAACCTAACATACTTTGTACTGTAACATAGGTTGTAACAGTAAGAGCAAGAGTAACCGGAATTATAATAAACATCCATAATTTATCTGCACCATGTTGTATTAAATCCCATAAAAATATAGCAAGTAATACTAACCAGGCTACTATTAAAAAACTAAATGTTACCATTAAAACCCTCCTGCTGGTAAGTCATATCTATTAACATCTTCATTTACTTTTCTTAATTCTCGTTCGGTTTGTTGTTCTTCGGGACTAGACCCTGCACCTTGATGAGACATTTCGTTATCATCGTTAAATGAAGTACTATACGATGGGCCATAATTACGGTCTGCTTCATTGCTGTGAAGTGGTTCGCCATCTTCTTCTTCATACGTTTGTTCTATTGGTGAATGTGAACCTACACTAGACAGCCTACCGGCTTGGTGTTTTCCAGCAAATCGCTTCATACGCTTATTTTTATTTTTTACGTAACCACTTGGATCAATTGTAAATCGTATAATTGTTTCTTCGGCACCTCTTTGTTTTAATGTAACTAGGCCTGTATGTACTTCACCATACGGATTAAGTTTTATTATTTTTGTTATTACTTCTATAGGCCCTTGGTTTTGTTGCCCTTTCATTGAATACAAATGATTATTAACTATGTATTCTCCTGGTACTATGCCTCGAATTGTCATTACTTCACGATTTAAATAAATTGTTTTTGTTGTGCCATCTGCTAATATTACTCTATCATTTGATTGGCCTAGATCGTCTTTATCTAAATGTAATAAACCGGCATTCATGTTTGGAAACCCTACTATATTACCTACAGGATCTTCCATCCATAAATCTACATCATACGCAGATTTATCATCCCATTCCATTATGATCATAAATTCGGCTTTTGATTCTATATCTGCATCTTTTTCGACAGGATTAATTAGAATAAAAGCGACTATGAACATAAATGCAAAGCCGATTAATACATTGAAAAGCAAATCAGTAAATGCTAAACTACTTTTATACTTTGATTTACTCTCCATATCGTCCTCTAGGGGACATTTTTCTTAAGTGATTGGTATTTTCATTTTCTACGTTAACTAATTGAATCTTTAATGTTAATGAACATACTAATCCAACTAAGGTTGTATATAATGCTGTACTCATTCCTAGTGCCATTTTAGATAAGGCATTCTGAATGGTAGCGGTATTTGCTAAATCAATGTCTGCAAATGCTC
This sequence comes from uncultured Legionellales bacterium, assembly GCA_913045195.1. Lineage (GTDB taxonomy): Bacteria > Pseudomonadota > Gammaproteobacteria > Eutrophobiales > Eutrophobiaceae > UBA11869. The sequence continues at coordinate 3,392 of CAJWQR010000050.1, forward strand.
CACTCAGCATTAATAGAAAACCTGTTACAGTTCCGATCATGCCCAAGGCAAGACATGATTCTGCAACGAACCATCCTACACTAACATCTTGTATTTTTTCTTCTGATTTTTTTGTGCACCATCCTACCCATCCCGAGGTTAGAATAAAAATTGCTAGTATAAGAAAACTTATTTTTGTCTGGTCACCATTGTACAAATTAACGTGAAGATTAAAATATACTGCTATTCCTCCTGCTAATATTGAAAGACAAAAAATAAGCCACCATCGTAATAGTGCTTTCATAAAATAACCTTTAATGCTAATATTCCCGGAATCGGCTTATAGTACGAGTTGCTTACTAAAGTTTGGCAACATGTCATAGTATTTATACGTTTTAAACTCGACCAGGTTATCTGAGGAATAATTGGAAGGAATAAATGTTGCTATGTCTAATTCTTCTATTGCAGGATTTGCAACTCTAATTCTATCTTTTAATGCTTGATAAACTTCCTTATCATTGTCGCTTTTTACACTAGATTTATTTGCAAACTTAGATGATACAATTAAAATTTTAAATTTTTTAGATACTAATGCTGATTGTTCAACTAATAAATGGTTTGGGGTAAATACCTCTTTTAATTTATTTTCTATTTCTCTTGCAGTATTTGATTTCATTTTGTTACTAATCCATTTAAATAAGATGTTTTTCCGTTTTTAACTAACGCCGTCATAACTTTTTTACGATTAGGGCCCTTAAAATTATAAGAACAATGAATCCAACCACTATTAGGGCCTTCTTTTGGATTATAAAATTCCAATATAAGTTGATCAAATTCTAAATTCTTTTTAATCCATTCTGCTAAATCATGATTGGGGTATCCATAAATTTCAAAATCAGCGGCTTGACCAAAACAATGCTGGCTAGTTTTTGAACCTCTAACTGCGGTATTAAGTTTAGGACTTCTGTATCCACTATTAATTGTAACAACCCTACCGAAATGATTCCGAACAGGCTGTAATATATGGCTTGCTACATATACCATATTAATTAAATGTTCTGAATTTGGAGTATTATCGATACCTAGTCTAGTTGCTGTGGAACTTTTGGTCAGTTCTCCTAAACTAAAATTTGGTGCTAACTTCATCTATTTTCTCCATTATGAGTTTATAATGTATGTAGTTATTTATTATGCGGCCCTTGCTATACCTTCAAGTATTGCACTTTTATTTGCAAAGTTTCTGCTTTCATTAAATTTATTTAATCGTTCTTTAAATTTCTTTGCATTTTCAATGGAGGCTGTTTTCATATATCCACTAGGACCTCCGTTATATAATTCATATGCTTTTTGGGCATCGCCGCCTGTTTTATCATACCAATGTTTAAAATATGTTGCGCCGACCGCTGCCGCCAACATAGGGTTAGTAGCAAGATCTTTCCAGATATAAGTTGAACCTCTTGTTTTATTATAATGTTCTAATGCCGCACCGTTATCGGGATCAGATCTAACATGAAAAGGACCAAATGCACCCTTTTTTCCAAGTGTATGATCACCAGTATATGACCACGGACTTAACGTACCACCTTTGCTATGCATGCCACTTTCTTGCATGGCCAATGCTCTTACCACTGCAATTGGTAAGTTAAATTCTCCTGCTATACCTTGCATAAGAGTTTCGTATTCTTCAAAGTTTTTAGGTGCTCCTGGTTTTCCATAGGGTACACCAACTGCTGTTACAACATCTTTATCTTTATTTTTTGAAGGCCTAGTACCCATTCCTGCTACTGGAGTTTTGTCATCATCACCGGTAAAAAAATCTGCTACTGCATCATATCCTTGTTGCCAAAAACCTGGTTCTTCTTCCTCTTTTCCCCACGTACCTCCCCCTTCTTCTTCTTTATCTTTGGAACGTGCATCGGCAATTGCTTGAGACAATGAAGGTCTAATATCGTTGCCATCCTTATCGAAAAACTCTTTTGCATCGTCGAGAGTTATTTTTCCTGCGGCTAAATCTAATCTAATCTTTTCATACTGTTCTTCATTATTATCTACTACTGCTGTCAAGTAAGTTTTAAAAGAGTCTACTCTATTTTCAGGCAATGTTGATTTTATCTTTTTTAATATAGATAATTTTGCCTTATATTCTTTAAAGTATGCTTTTTTATTTTTAACTTGTGCTGGTGCTACTTGTAAATCATATTCTTTCATTTTAAGTACACGCTGAATCATCACATCAATATCTTTTTGTGTATGAGGAGTCCCTGCCAACATACCCGGTAATTTAGATTCCATATCAGCAGATGACATTTTGTGTGCATCTATTTCTTTATTGTTTTTATCTACCACAGGAACAGGAGGATCATTTTCTTCACTGTCATGGTTCCAATGCCATCCACCTTGACTATTAATCATCTCTTTTTTCTCTTCGGCTGTTGCATTAGAATTAATTATACCATTTAACCTTACTAAATCATCTTGTCGCAACAACGCATCTTCTCCTGCATTTGCTGTACCAAGCATAAGTTCGTGGACATCATATGCTATCAATACCGTATTTAATCCTGGAACAAGGTATCCTCCTGCATGTGCGGCAAGTCCCTTTGCTACTTTACTCCCAAACCTCTTACCTCGTTTTGAAAACATTTTTAGTTCATCTGCTAAACGATGCGGATTCGTCCGGGATCGTAAATCTTTTAATTTGATTGGGTTGTCTCCACCTTTAATAACTTCTCCAGGTTTAATTTTTGGTTTGCCCTCAACCTCTGCCTCAAGATTAGCAATCTGCTTCTTTAAGATTTTTCCTCTTTCTCCAGTTTTATCTTTTAACTGACCATATATTTTTTTAGCATTTTTTAATTCGTTTGCTTTACCAGCTTTACCAACAGCAATACTATTAAGTCTGTCAATTTCTGCTTTATTAATATAACTCACTCCGGTTTTAACAAACTTGTTCCCATTTTTTGCTACTCCTATCCCATCTGGATTGGCTTTTTCAAAATCTGCTACACTATTGAAACCTAATTCCTTTGCAAATGATTTAATACCTTGTCCTTTTTTAGGTTGTACCATACCTTGTCCTAATTTAGATTTAGGTAAAGGTTCTTTAACTGCTTTTGCTTTTTTCTTTATCTTGTCTGCTTCTTTTTTTGCTTCAGCATCTATTTGTGCTTGAGTTTTGTCTATTGGTTTTCCATCGTCACCAACCAAATGGGCAGTATTGGTATCTACTGGAGGCACTTTTGATTTTTTTAACGCCGCTTGTTTTGCATCTTTTGCTACTTGAGCAAGCCTTGCTTTTTCTGCCGTTTGTGCGGCCGCTTTTTCTGCCGCTTGTTTTGCTTTTCGTTGTGCAAGTGCTTCTGCATCTGCTTTTCGAATAGCATTTGATGCGGCCTGAGCTTGTTGTCTTTTTTGGACTATATCTGGATCTTCTAAGTT
>CAJWQR010000051.1 GCA_913045195.1 uncultured Legionellales bacterium
AGTTTTTTTAAAGTTTTTAAAATTTATCAATATCTTGGGGCTATTATTTAATGTAATACTATATATAGAATATAAATACTTAAATGAGGTATGATTTAGTATGTATCCAATCAAAAAAGGCTAATCAGATGAAAATGTATTTGAAATCAGCTGGAATGAGTTGCTTTCCAATACTATCTTCTTTCTTGGTGGCGCTGTTTTTTTTATTCTCGAACATTGCGGTAGCTACAGAAATAGAAAAAGAACATTTTTTAGATAATTTCTGTCATGCCCCTAGTGCCGATAAAAAGTACCAAATTGAAAATAACAAATCTGTTCACCATGCCCCTAATGATTTAGAAATGATATATGAGAGAGGCACCCTTCGCGTCTTACTACAGAAGAAAAACGATGTTTGCGCCATAAGCACAATAGAAAAATTATTAATAGAGGAATTTGCAAATATACATAATTTAGGCCTTGACTGGGTTTATGTGGAAAATAATTGGGAACTAGTGACCGAACTAATGACTGGGAATGGGGATATCGTTATAGGGCAAGACCAGAGTTTATCAACTGGAGTACACAGCCAAATTAACTATACACATGCATGGACAAGTGCAAATTATAAAATTTTACAACGCATCGACGATATCCAAATAAATCGTATTCAAGATCTTACCGGTAGACACGTAGCCGCATACAAAGCCTCACCAATCTGGGATTATCTTGTTGAGTTATCAAAGATACAAATCGGAATGATTCTAGAAGAAATACCCAGGCATGTTTCTTACCAAAAAACTATAGAACGCGTGAAAATAGGACAATACGATTTAGCCGTTGTTGACAGTCTTTTTCTTGATCAAGGTTTAACATCAGATCATGAGTTACAAACTAGTTTGAGTCTTTCAGATGAAAGAAATATGGCTTGGGCTGTAAGGAGTGATGCAGAAGAATTACACAAAATACTAAATCAATATCTAAATCAACAGCACCTTACCCATAATATTGCTTCTGTTTATAGGAGTGATTTACCAGAAATGAAAGAAAGGGGTTTTTTACGCATAATAACTAATGCGAACACTAGGCATTACTATCTAAATGATGGCAATCTAAACGGATTTGAATATGAACTACTAAGTGAATTTGCAGCAAATAATCAATTACGCGTTGACGTTGTAATAGCACATTCACAAGAAGAAATGTTTGAATTGTTATTAGAAGGGAAAGGAGATGTTATAGCCGCATCTTTGCCAACCAATTTTTTACAACAAAATGATTTAGTTCAATATACAAAACCATACGATTATGCGAGTCCAGTTGTCATTGGGCGCAATACAGACGATTTGATAATCGATGTTCGTGATTTTGTGGGCAAAAGAATTAGTTTGTCTCGCGATAATCCATATTGGAATTATATGTCACGACTTAAAAAGCAAGGATTAAATTTTGAACTAATAGAAGCAAACATAGAAAATGTTGAAACAATTATGCTGAAAGTTGCGTTAGGTATATATGATTTAACTATTGTGGGTAATCATCAGGTAAGATTTAATCATATGGAAGGAATAGGTTTGAGTAGGAAATTTGTTTTATCTGAGCCGCTTGCTCATCGTTGGGTTATTAGATCTAAAAATGATCAATTACGAAATGCACTTAATTCATTCATAGAGAGTGAATATCGGAGTACGAAGTACAATTTATTACATGCAAAATATTTTAAACAAACACAAGGCACATTAGAAGCTGAGTCAGTAAAAGTTAACCCACTCTCTCCTTACGATGAAGTAACAAAACATTATTCTGAACAATATGGTTTTGACTGGCGATTAATTACGGCGCTGATGTTTCAGGAAAGCCGATTTAACCCTAATGCAAATTCATATTCTGGTGCGAAAGGTGTAATGCAATTTACTAAAGCAACTGCAAAACTTATGGGCTTGAGCGACACAAAAAATGTTGAGAAAAGTATCGATGCTGGTGTTCGTTATTTGAGTCATTTGAGGGGTAAATTTGATAATTCAATTCTTTTGCATGACCGTATGTGGTTCGCAGTTGCATCATATAATTCAGGCTACACGAGATTAAAAGAAGCACGTAAGCTTGCTGTTGAAATGGGTCTAGATAAAGATAAGTGGTTTCAAAATGTTGAGTTAGCAATGTTGCTGATGGCGAAACCCTATAAGAAAAATGGGAAGAAAATACGCAATTGTCGTTGTGGCCAAACGGTTGTTTATGTACGAGAAATACGAACTCGTTATTTTAACTATATCCGCCTAACAGAGACCCAACAGCAGCTTGCAATTCGCCCCAAGTTTAATTGGCGAAAATACCAAGTTAACTAATTTTAATATTAATAGTTATTGATAAATTGTAGGGTCCGATTTACCAGCATTTTTAAATCCGTCTTGTCTAAACCTACAAGAGTCACATTTACCGCAGGCTCGACCGTTATCATCAGCTTGATAACATGAAACTGTTAATGAGAAGTCAATATTTAGAGATATTCCTTTTTTAATAATTTCTGCTTTACTATATTCAATTAGAGGAGCATGTATTTTAAACTCCGTCCCTTCAATGCCAGCTTTTGTAGCTAGCATTGCAAGATTTTCATATGCTTTGATATATTCAGGTCTGCAATCTGGATACCCAGAGTAATCTATTGCGTTTACACCAATAAATATGTCACAAGCACCAATTACTTCTGCCCATGCTAGTGCGTATGATAGGAAAAGAGTATTACGTGCCGGGACATAGGTAATTGGTATACCATCTGTTGGAAAATTAGGTACAGCAATTGTATTATCAGTTAAAGCCGAACCACCTATTTGAGCCAAGTCAATTTTAATGATTTTATGCTCAGTAATATTCATTGAACGCGCAATATTTTTTGCCGCATCTAATTCTGAAATATGACGTTGCTTATAATCAAAACTCAAACCATAACAATTAAAACCATGATCTTTAGCAATTGCTAGTGTCGTAGTTGAATCTAGACCGCCAGATATAAGTACAATTGCTTTATTAAAATTATTCACGTATTTTCAAAAAATGTATTCATCCGACATAACTAAGAACAGTTTGTTTTCGAAAAAATTTGTAAAAAATCTTTATTCATTTACCAGGCCGGTCACCCCATAAATATTTATGTAATTGTATTTGCATGCGTACATTTAATTGGTCTTTAAGTATCCAATTAGCTAGGTTTTTAGGTTTTATTGATTCATGAGCTGGGGAAAAAATAATTTCACAAATATTGGCCATATTTTTTTCAATTATATTTTTTTTCGCCCAAACATAATCTGATTGATCACAAATAACAAATTTAATTTCGTCCTTTGTTGTTAAATGTTTAAGATTCTCGAATTTATTTTTATTTTCTTCAGCTGATCCCGGTGTTTTTATATCAATTATTTTTTTAACTCTTTTATCAACATTAGAGACATTAATAGCCCCGCTTGTTTCTAATGATACATCGTAACCAAAATTACATAGTTTTGCTAAAAGCTTGAGGCATGATTGTTGTGCTAAAGGCTCTCCACCCGTTACAGTTACATATTTTGTAGGGTATTTTTTTATTTTATTTAATATCGAAGACATACGCATTTTTTCCCCATCGTAAAATGCATATTCACTATCACAATACTGGCAACGAAGTGGGCAACCAGTCAGCCGGATAAATATAGTAGGCAAGCCTATTCTAGAGGATTCGCCCTGTATAGAATAGAAAATTTCATTAATAATTAATTCGACTTCCTTTTTTTCTATTAATGATGATAGATTGTTAGCGAGTCTCATCTAACTATTTAAGGATTATTTTAAATTTACTTAATTTTTCTTAAACGTTCATTTGCAAGTCTGAATACAGTTGTATCAGGATATTGTCGTATAACTTCTTTTAATATTTTTTTCGCATCCGATATATTACCGAGTTCAGCATAGCTGTATCCGATTTTTAATAATGCATGCGATATCTTTTGACTATTCGGGTAAGTATTTAGTAAAGCCTGATATTCGTTAATTGCAATTTCATAATTTTGCATTACATAATTAGCTTCGCCTATCCAATATTGAGCATTATTGGAAAAAGCACTATCAGGATAATCTTTTAAGAAACTCTTAAACGCTAGTAGAGCTTGATCATATTGAGATTCTTTTAGTAATTTAAAAGCACTTCGATAATATTTTTCGGCTTCTTGTGGGTCTATTAGTTTTTCTTCACTATTTATGTCATCGTTCTGGCCAATGTCACTAGTTGTTTCAATAACAAGAGATTGCTCACTTGCTGTATCATTCTCGTTTATTATTTCTTGATTAGCATTTGTATCTAAAACCTGCAGATCATTAGAAGAATCATCGCCAGTATTATTGCTCCCAGAAAGCTCTAATCGTCTATCTAGGTCTGTATAGAGGTCACGTTGTTTCTGTTTTAATTGATCAATGGCGTAGCCTTGTACTTCAATTTCACCACGTAGTGTGTTTATTTCAGTTTTTAATGATTCTAAGGATTCAAGCATTTCCAGTAATGCGCTATTGTTGAGTTGTTTTTCAATTTTTTCTAGTCGTTTGTCTATGTTATTTATTCCTGGTTCGTATACAGGTGTTAGACTTTCACCAGCATTTTTTTCATCAGCTAGAGTAATGCCAAAAAAAGCAAAACTAATCAAACAAATAAAAATGCGCATCCATATAAACCATTAAAGAATATTTTGAATTAGTATAAAATTTCAACACGTCTATTTTGTTGCCAAGACATGTCATCATGACCATCACTTGCTGGGCGTTCCTCACCATAACTTACTAGTCTAATTTGATTTGAAATAGCGCCAAGTAATAGCATTTGTTGTTTAACGGCTTTCGCTCGACCTTCGCCTAGCGCAAGATTATATTCGCGAGAGCCGCGTTCATCAGCATGCCCCTCCAGAGTTATATAAGTATTTGGATTTTGTTGTAGATAGAGAGAATGCGCTTCAATGGCAGATCTATAATCCGATCTTATTTGAGTACTGTCGTATTCAAAATAAATAATACGCACTGATAAGGGGCTCTGCGGGTCATCTAATTGACTAAATGTCGAACCAGAGTCGTCGTCAGCGCCAAATGTTTGTGCGCTATCTTCATCTGAAGTAGTAGAATTAGCATTAAGATCGGTAACTTCAACAGGCTCTTCTTCTTTAACTTGATCTTTGCTACAACCTAACAGAAGGAAAGCTAAACCAATTACAAATAATATACGGATAGACATAATTTTCTCCTTATCAGCATTTTAATAGGCTGTTTTTATATAGCATAACATTCATACGTAAGTACGTAGAAGCTTTTTGAAGTTTTATTTTAAAAATGGTCCCCAAGCAGGTTCGCGGACATCTCCTTGGTGTAAACCAAGGCGTTGCTTTATCCGGCCATCAACAGATATTGCGGCTAATTGACCTCCACGCCTGCCAGTTGTTGCATAAATTACCATACTTCCATTTGGCGCAAAACTCGGTGATTCATCTAAAGGCCCATCAGTTAATACATTAATGTAACCGTTATTAAGGTCGAGTATAGCAATATGATATGAGTCACCGGATGAATGTACTAAAGTAATAGAATTACCACTAGGAGAGTATCTAGCACGCGCGTTATAGGAGCCTTCGAAACTCAATCGTTTGGGTTTGCCTTTATTAATGGCAATTTCATAGATCTGAGGGCTACCACTACGGTTAGAAGTAAATGCTAATTTTTGACCATCAGGCGACCACGTTGGCTCTGTATCAATCCCATCATGATTAGTAATACGTTTTAATGATTTTGTAATTAAATTTATGACGTATATTTCAGTGTTTCCATCTTTTGACAAAGTTACCGCTAGATGCGAACCATCAGGCGACCAATTTGGTGAGCTATTAATCCCTTCAAATTTGGAAACCCGAACTCGGGTACCAGTTGATATATCTTGGATAAAGACAGAAGAATTTTTTCCTTCAAAAGAGACGTAAGCAATTTTCTTTCCATCATAAGACCATGATGGTGATAGCAAAGGTTCTGGTGACTCGAGTAAAATTTTTGCATTATAACCATCAGCATCAGCTATATGGAGTGTGTGTATTTTTTTTGTTTTATTTTTTTTGACTGTAATATATGCAACTCGAGTATTAAATGCTCCTTCTATGCCAGTTAATTTTTCGAAGATAATATCACTGACTTGATGGGCCACTCTCCGCAAAAGACCTGGTTTTGCCGGAATACGAAAACCTGCGATTTGTTTTTTACGATATATATCAACTAATCTAAAACTAACATCGTAGTTTCCGGAATCGGTAAGAATAAGATTTCCAATTACAATATTTTCCATCCCAAGTTTTCGCCAATCATTAAAATTTATAGCATCATATTGTGTTGGGTTTTGTGGCAGATCATGTACATCCATAACATTAAATCTTCCGCTACGCGTAAGGTTGTTGTTAATTATTTCAGCGATATCTATTGGTGCAACTCTACCTCCTTGTGACCAACCAAACATCGCGATTGCGATTGGAATAGGCTCTTCTATACCTTGGGTTATTTTTATGTCGAGTACGGCAAATGCCTTTAATGGCAAAAGTAGAAAATAAATTAGAAATGATTTTATAAAAATTTTCATAATCTACATTTATGGCTCAAAAGTTATTCGTATCGTACGCATTTTATTAAATAATCTAATTTCACTGGGCACGGG
>CAJWQR010000052.1 GCA_913045195.1 uncultured Legionellales bacterium
TATTTCGAATTTAAGTTTGAAAGTGGTAGTGGTGAAACTGTACATATTTTAGAGAAGCCCGAATATCTATTGGACGAAATAGAACAAAAAAGTCTAAGGGAAGAAATTTTTGCTCTTTCTTTGAAATGTACACCGAACAACCAGGCACTTGATTATGGAATTTTTAATGATCCGAATCATAATAATATTTTAAACCAGTGTATATTAACATTAATACGAGACAATAATTCAAATAAGTTAATAGCATTTAACTGTTTACCACTTTTAGACCTTACATTAAAAAATAAACCAATATATTTTGTGCACCTTGGACTTGTTATGATTGATCCTGATTATAGGAGTAAGGGATTATCATTTATCTTATATGGACTAACAGTTGTGATAATGTTTTGTAGAAACCAATTGACACCAATTTGGGTGTCAAACGTCACGCAGGTTCCCGCTGTTGTAGGTTTGTTTTCTGAAGGGTTTAACAATGTTTTTCCAAATGCTTTGAATAATTCAAGAAGGTCTTTTGATCATTTATCCTTGGTTAGACAAATTATGTTAAATCATAGGCATGTTTTTGGTGTCGGCAATGATGCAGAATTTGATGATAAATTGTTTATAATTAAAAATGCATATACTGGCGGATCAGACAATTTATTAAAAACATGGGATCAAGTAACAAAACATCGAAATGACACCGTCAATAATTTCTGTCAAAAACAACTTAACTATGATCGTGGAGACGACTTCATTCAGATCGGCAAGGTAGATTTTTTCACGTTACAAAAATATTTTATTAGAATAATTCCAGCAAAATCTCTGATTTTAATCTTGAATAATATTTTTATTGTTTTTCTACAATCAATACTGCTTCCGGTTTACCATTGGTTTAAAGCAGATACATCCACAATTCATTTAAAATCTAGGGCCTAATATGGAATTATTCGATTATATGGAATTCACCAATCGGAACATAGGTTTTGTTACCGAAGAAGAGCAGGATATTATAAAATCAACGCAAATATTTGTTTGTGGTGTTGGAGGTATGGGCGGCGCCTGTGCGAATTCTATAATAAGAATGGGCGTTAGTAACATTGCCATTGCAGATATAGATAAATTTGAAGTATCAAACTTAAATAGACAACTATTCGCGAACTTAGATACTGTAAATAAATCAAAAGTATATACTACAAAAGAACAGCTTCTCAGGATTAACCCGGAATTAAAAATCACCTGCTATGAGGAAGAATGGGTAGACAATATTGATAAAATATTTGAAAAACACAAAATAGTAATTAATGGGACTGATGATACCTTAGCAACACTATTAATGTATAGAAAATCTGCAGAACACAATTGTACGGTTATAGATGCTTATGCATCACCTCTCCCTTCTGTATATGTTGTAAAGCCAAACGATCCTCGACCTGAAGAAAGGCTTAATTTTCCAACTACTGGTAAAATATTTAACGCCATTACGAATGATGATATAGATGAATGTGTTTTACGAGAAGTTGAATATGTCATGACAAATTCATCATCAGTCAAATATATAGACTTGGATATTGCTGCTGAATTTATTGCAGGAAAAAGAAGTCGTATGTCATTGGCACCTATGGTAATTACCGCTGGAAATATGATGGCTTACGAGGCTTTGTTTACAATATTAGGTAAGCGCGGCGGTGCTGATGACAGAGGTTACTTTTGGAATCCTGAGAAGGGTAAAATAGAACGCCCAAGGAATATTTTTTCCGCTTTAATTATTAGGTTTATTGTTAAAAGATTTTTAAGAAAGTTATTAAAAAGTGTATGATAAAAGCATATTAGATGGTTTCATTAATATTGTCTGCTTCCTATCTATAGTTCAGTATTATTTAAGTTTAAATAAAGAGGGGATAAAAAGCTATTTAGGTTATGTAACTCGGATCTTACTATTAATGGCATCGGCAATTACTCTTATCCGTTCCATATTGTTTTTCTCATCAGGTAATTTACCTATACTATATTCTACATTAGACCTATTGAGAGTGTTTCTACCATTGATCATTGCACTCTTTATTGAAGCACTAATTAAACGGCATTATCCAAAAGCATATAAATGGTCTTTAGTCATTATCACAATTGTTTTGTTAGTTGGGTTTGTATCTGGTTTAAATAATTGGAAAACTATTTATCAGTTATTCCTGCTTTTAGTGATATTTTTCTCAGCCATTTTTATTTTATTGGAAAAAAATAAACTTAATGAAACTGATAAGGAATTACTTGTAGGACATTTAATTGCTATAACGTTATCAATTCCATTCCTAGGGGTTGAATTCTTTTTATATCAAAACGATACTTTCATTTCGGTAAGTACTGCATCCTTTTCAGCAATTATTTTTGTAAATGTATTGGCCCAACTTATAAATGAGGGCTCTAGTCCATATAATGTATTTGTAAATATATTCTGGTATGTTGTCAGCTCTATTATTTTTGTTGGTATATTATTTCTGTCTTTTGATATAGGGAAGGAGAATTTATTTATTGATTGGTTCTTTATTACTTTTTCTTTACACGTTGCCTTTGGTACAAATCGAATTATACGATCCTATGAATTAAAGAAAAACTCCTCATCTTTTATATCTTGGTTAATAGATAAAAATAATGGATTTGAGCACAGCTTAAAACTGGGGCGATCTTTTTGTCCTGGATTGGGAGATTTTATTGTTTTAAAAGGACTCGAATTGTCTCATTACAACAATGATATTTTGCTAGAATATGGAGAAAAAAATCCAAATTTAATTAATTACTCAAGGATAAAAATATTACTTGAAAAACAAAAGATAGAACCAGATAGTATTGAAGTTGTTGAACAATTAATTGATATATTGGAATCTTATAATATGACAGATATGTTTTTTCTAACACTTGAGCCATTGCAGCTTATGTTAATGAATATTCCACAAATAAGCGCAAAGCAAACGGTAGAAAACAAAATTAAATTAATGAGTCGTTTTGCAAAAATGGCGGAGAACTAATCCTCAATCATGCTGGAAATTAAAGAAAAAGATTTCAATTCATTTTTTAATGCACCTTTTAATGCATATGGTGAACACTCCCCATATGTCTCACCACTCAAATCTGATTTTAAACGAATATTATCGAATCAAAATCCATTATTTAAGGATCAAAACACATTTACATATTTTTCTGCTATTAAAGATGGAATACCTGTTGGTAGAGTAGTTACACATGTCCATAATGATTCAAATAAAAAGTATGATTGGAAGCGGGCCTATTTTGGTTTTTTTGATTGTATTAATGATTTAGATATTGCAAAACATTTATTTGATAAAGTAGAGAACTGGGCTTCAGATAACAATTATACAGAGGTTATAGGAAATTTTAATTTGACTGCAATGCAGCAAATTGGAGTAATGATGTCTGGGTTCAATAATAAACCTTATACCGACCAGGTTTTTTCACCCAACCACATCGCAGATTTATTGCATAAACTAGGCTATGTTAATGAGTTTCCAATGACAACTTTTGAATTAGATTTGCGTTCAATTGATCCACAAATTGTATTAGGTGAAAAACAGAATAGAATAATTAATGAAGGTAAAATTCAATTAAAAAAGTTCAAAAAAAATAGGTTTAATATCCTAATAGAAGATGTTAGAGATTGCCTCAACGATGGTTTTGCAAATAACCCAATGTTTGTTCCATTAACAAAGGAAGAATTTCTTTATCAATCAAAAGATATGACAACAATAATTGATGAAAATATATCTGTTTTGGCCTATGATGAATCTGGCCCTATAGGTGTAATATTATGCATCCCAGATTTAAATCCTTTTATACGAGCTAATAAGTCCCGTTTGTCAGTTATGACTCCATTTCATTTCGCAAAATTTAAACTAAAGCGAGACCGAGCTGTTATTATCTTTTATTCTGTTAAACAGAAATATCAAAATAAAGGACTTAATGGGGTTATGCTCTATGAGGTATTGCAAGCGCTAAAAATAAGAGGATATAAATCTCTTGGTATAACTTGGATATCAGACCAAAATAAAGCAAGCTTGAGACAAGCAGAGAAGCTTGGTTGCAAGCAGTTGCATAATTTATCTTTATTTAAGAAAAACCTGTGAAGATAATAACTGATGAGTCTATAGAAAAACTCATTCAAACCGCAATTTACCCAAGCCCACACAATACACAGCCTGCGTTGTGGAAAATAGAAAATGACGGGAGAGTGTATCTTAATTCAAATGAGGACAGGTGGTTAAAGTATGGCGATCCCAATAAAAAAGATCATTGTTTGGCATTAGGAGCAGCATTTGAAGCCATGGCTATTGCTTCAACCAGCTTTGGATTATCCTTGGATCAACTGGATTATCACTATGAAGAATCAATAAATACTAATAAAGATTATAAATTGGTGGCTAAGGCAGTTCTTAAAAGAGGATCTAAATTAGACCCGCTATTTCCAATGCTTGAAATGCGTAGATGCTGGCGAGGAAAATTCATGGCGGAAGAAAAAATCACTCTCGAAAATATTGTTAACCAACTCAATTCTGAGTCCCTTCATATTATCACGGGTTTTGATCTAATTTCTGATTGTTCCGCTTGGTATGACAAAAGTACTTTTGAATTTTTAAAGGATTCAGAATATGAAGAGGAGTTATTTAATTGGTTAAGATTCTTAAAGACCCATCCAAAGTATAATGAAGATGGACTAAATGCTGATTGTTTAAATTTAAACGTATTAGAAGCAACGGTTGCGCATTTCCTTTATAATCCAAAGAGATACAAGATAATAGCACATTCATTATTAGCAAAAATGCTTTGCGCAGAGAAAGAACAAACAAAATCAGCTCCATTTATAAGTTTATTTCTTTCAAATAAAGAAGATTCATTTTTCTTTGCCGGAAGGCAAATGCTTAAAAATTGGTTAAAAATGACAGCAATGGGGTATTATGGCGTTCCTTTATCATCGTTAACAGATCGTAAAAGC
Source organism: uncultured Legionellales bacterium (assembly GCA_913045195.1). Taxonomy (GTDB): domain Bacteria; phylum Pseudomonadota; class Gammaproteobacteria; order Eutrophobiales; family Eutrophobiaceae; genus UBA11869. The sequence goes on from CAJWQR010000052.1 coordinate 4,985, forward strand.
ACTGCTGAATTATTAACAGATGCGATAGGAATATCTAAAAGAAAACAAATACTGTTTGCGATGAGGTGTGGAAGGCCTGTAAAAAAAATCCCTAGAAGTCACCGTCTACCTCTTGAAAAAATAAAGATTTATGATTAATAAGATAACTATCCTAAATAAAATATTATTAACTGTATTAGTCTTTTTATTATTTATTACTGGATTTTCGCGTTGTTATAATACGAATCATTCTCACCCAGAAGGTTCATGGGAAACCCTTTTATATAATAATCTTGGAGGAATTTCACAGCATACCTTACAAACGAATGCTTTACCCTGGAAGTTTGCTGCTACATCCTTGATAATATACTACAATAATAAGGAAGGTCTTGATATTAGCCTTAAAAGTTTGTCTACTATTTACAAAAAATTTGGTTTTCTCTATCCTACAAAAATAGAAAATGTACATACATCCAGCATTTTAAAAGACAATATGCCCCTTGGTATAGTTCGTGGGACAACATATTTAGCGGGTATTTTTCCAGTTGAAGGGATTAACGTTGGTTGTGCATCATGTCATGCAGGGACTAGTTATGGTGAAGATGGGTTACCAAAAAAAGAAGTTTGGGCAGGGCAGCCAAATACCTCAATTAATTTTGAGTTATATCTAAACGAAATGTTTAATGCTATGGCTTATTCACTGAATCAAGACTCGGAGTTTTTTAAAAATACTATCAATAAATTATTTCCAGAAATGAGCCTTCTTGAAAGGTTCACGATAAATAGACTGCTGCTAAATCCTATCAAAAAAAGGGTAGTAGATCTACAGAAAACCATAAATCGTCCTGTACCTTACCCTGCTGGAGGACCAGGACTAACTAACGGAGTTGCTGCATTAAAATACCAGTTAAAAACCATTAATCGTAAACAGTTTGACCCAAATGAGGCAGCTCTAACTTCAATCCCTGATATTAGTTCTCGAATATTAAGGAGCTCGTTATTGTACGATGGAGTGTATGCAAAGAATCAAAATCGTTTTTATGAAAAGAGATTAGATAATATTTCTACTGAAGTTATTAAGGATCATTCATTTTTAGTGTCTATTTTTACCGTACCAACTATGGGACAAAGCTTTGGTAAAGCAATAGAGCTGCAACCTCAAATAGATAATGTTTTGAGTACAATTTACACAGAGTATGAACCGAAAAAATTTCCTGGTAAAGCCGATTTAGAACTTGCGGAACAGGGTAGAATCTCTTACAATGAAAACTGTCAATCATGCCATGGGTATTATGCGGGTAAATTAGAAGATTTAACATTGGTTTCTTTTCCAAATAAATTGGTTCCTTGGAAGGATATTTTAACAGACCCTACTCGTTTTAACAGAATGGATGAAAAAACCATAAAAATAATAAACTCATCAGAATATTCTGATCATATAAACGCAAAACAGACTAATGGATATGTAGGTACTATTTTAGATGGTATATGGGTGACTGCACCATATCTTCACAATGGTTCAGTTCCAACGCTTTGGCATTTGTTTTATCCAGAAGAAAGACCATCTAAATTTCTAATTGGTGGACACATGCTTGATTATGAAAGAGTTGGGATTGCATTTAAAAATGATGAGGAAGG
>CAJWQR010000053.1 GCA_913045195.1 uncultured Legionellales bacterium
CAGATGAAATTGCAAAAGCCAAAAATATTGCTTTAATGGCCTCTAGAACGAATACTTTGTTATCCATACCCATGTTAATGTGCATGGTTGGGTATGGGCACGGTTTGCCGTTGTAAATAGGACTACAATCACTTATGAATTCTTAGCCCGGCCATAGCCGGGCTTGTTATTTTGAACTGTGAAAATGAAGCGATTAATTATTTTATTAGGAAAATTTATATTTCATGAGTAATTTTTTAATGGATAATTATAATCCACTATCAGTTGAGTTTGATAAAGGTATTGGCTCGTGGCTAATAGATGTGCATGGAGAACGTTATCTTGATGCATTGAGTGGAATAGCAGTTTGCGGATTAGGACATTCGCATCCATCTATAAGTAAGGTAATTGCTGAGCAATCTGCTAATTTAATTCATACCTCAAATATTTATCGAATACCATTACAGGAAAAATTAGCTGAAAAACTTGTTGGTCACTCGGGAATGGACAATGTATTTTTTTGCAATTCTGGGGCTGAAGCAAATGAAGCAGCAATAAAATTGGCGCGTCTTCATGCCCATGAGCAAAAAATAACTAATCCAGTTATTCTTGTTATGCACAATAGTTTTCATGGAAGAACAATGGCAACAATAAGTGCAACCGGTAGTCCAAAAGCACATCAAGGTTTTGAGCCTTTGTTGAGTGGATTTAAGCATATAGCATTTAATGATATTGAAGCGTTAAAGTCTTCTGTTAATACAATAGAAAATATCGTTGCAATCATGGTTGAACCTATTCAAGGCGAGGGAGGTATAGTTATTCCTAATAAGAATTATTTAAAAACGATAAGATCGATTTGTGATAAAAATAACCTTCTGATGATAGTTGACGAGGTTCAAACAGGTATGTGTCGAACAGGTAAATGGTTTGCATTTCAACATGAGAAGATTCTGCCGGATATTATGACAATTGCTAAAGCTTTAGGAAATGGTGTTCCAATTGGTGCTTGTTTGGCCAGAGGGAAATCTGCAAAATTTTTTCAAGCGGGTAGCCACGGCTCTACTTTTGGAGGCAACCCACTTGCCTCAAGTGTTGCATTGGAAGTAGTTAATATCTTAGAAACTAATAAAATTGATAAACATGCTGCTGAGCTTGGTAGTTATTTTCTTGAAAACTTTAAAAAATCATTAGAAGGAGTTCGGGGGGTAGCCGATATACGCGGAAAAGGTTTGATGATGGCTATCGAGCTTGAAAAAAATTGCCCTGATTTAGCAGAAAAAGCATTAAATAATAAATTGTTAATTAATGTGACATCAGGAAATGTAATAAGATTATTGCCACCACTAATCATGACTAAACAAGAGGCTGATCAGGTCGTATCAATTTTAACTGACACACTTAAGAAATATTTACTTTAGGTTTTTTGAAGTAATTATATTTAGTATTTTTTAAAAGGCATTCACTATGAATATAAAGCATTTTTTAACACTTGATAGTTTAAATCGGAAAGAATTGGAAGCGATAATAAATCGTGCTTTAGAGCTGAAAGCGCAGACAAAACGAAGAAAATTTGAAGCAACACTCAATAATCGAGTTTTAGGAATGATTTTTGAAAAATCATCAACACGCACTCGTGTTTCTTTTGAAACTGGAATGACTCAACTTGGTGGGCATGCTATCTATCTTGCTCCAACTGGCAGCCAAATTGGTCGCGGCGAACCATTAAAAGATACGGCTAGAGTTTTGTCTAAAATGGTTGACTGTATTATGTTGAGAACTTTCGAGCATGAGAAGCTTGAGGAATTTTCTAGTTATTCCGATGTGCCAGTAATAAATGGATTATCAGATAGTTTTCATCCTTGCCAACTATTAGCTGATTTATTGACATACATTGAGGCAAGGGGTTCGATCGAAAATAAAAATGTTGTTTGGTTAGGGGATGGAAATAATATGTGCCATTCCTACATGAATGCAGCACGAATTTTTAACTTTCAATTAATTGTTTCTTGCCCAAAAGAATTTGTTCCTAATTCTGAAATATTTGAATCTTCAAAAAAAAATACATCTATAGAGCATGATCCTTATAAAGCGGCTGATGGTGCAGATCTTATTATCACTGACGTTTGGGCAAGTATGGGTAAAGAGGATGAGCAGAAAGATAGAAAAGAAAAATTTATGAAATATCAAGTTAATTCAGAAATAATGTCGTGCGCTAAAGATAATGCTCTTTTTATGCATTGTTTACCGGCGCATCGCGGGGAAGAAGTTACAGAAGATGTTTTAGAGGGGCCTCAAAGTATTGTTTGGGAAGAAGCTGGTAATCGGCTGCATTCACAAAAAGCGTTATTAGAATTTTTATTAATGTAACTTTTTTGTTATTTTTTTTAACTAATTCCAATATAGTTAAATTAAGATGACAAATATTCATTTAAATTTAAAGATTTATGCATTTTTTATTAAGTAATGATGATGGTTATCAAGCGCCAGGCATTTCTGCATTGGCAGAAGTACTTAGCGATTTGGGGAAAGTGACTGTTGTCGCTCCAGATAGAGATTGTAGTGGGGCAAGTAACTCACTTACATTAGATTCGCCTTTATACATTAAAAAAGATGAGCGAGGTTTTTATTATATTAATGGAACGCCTAGTGATTGTATCCATCTTGCAATAACAGGTCTGTTAGATGAAGAGCCAAATATGGTAATTAGCGGAATAAATTCAGGGGCTAATTTGGGCGATGATGTTCTTTATTCTGGAACTGTAGCGGCCGCCATGGAAGGGCGATTTCTGGGTTGTCCTGCAATTGCCTTTTCGCTTGCTGGAGAGAGACCAACTGATTACACGGCTTCGGTATTAGTCGCTAAGAAAATTGTACAATCTTTAATCGAAAATCCATTGGACGATGTATTATTAAATATAAATATTCCAAATGTTAATTATGATCAAATAAAAGGTTTTAAAACAACTCGCCTTGGTAACCGACACAAGTCTGAGCCTGCAATGAAAGCTTTTGATCCGAAAGGACGGGAGGTCTACTGGGTCGGTCCAGTTGGTGCAGAGCAGGACGCAGGAGAAGGGACAGATTTTCATGCTATACGCACAGAATATATTTCAATAACACCAATTCAGATTGATTTAACTCGCCGTCAGTTATTACCGACTTTATCTAAGTGGGTTGAGGCACTTAGTTAATGCCTTTGGATATTAAAGGTATTGGCATGACTTCGCAGCGAACCCGCGATCGCCTTGCCAAGACATTGGTGGAAATGGGTATAAAATCCGAAGCTGTTCTTGATGTGATAAGAAAAACACCCCGACACTTTTTTATTGACGAAGCGCTAGCGAGTCGGGCATATGAAAATACAGCTTTACCTATTGGATTCAATCAAACAATTTCACAACCATATATAGTCGCAAAGATGACTGAGATATTAATAAAAGACAAGGAACTAAATAATGTTCTCGAGATAGGAACTGGATGCGGTTATCAGACAGTTGTGATAGCTCAATTTGCTCAATATGTTTATACCGTTGAGCGAGTAGATGGCCTATTAATGCGTGCACGAGAACGATTTCAAGAACTAAATTACACTAATATTCGTAGCAAGCATTCTGATGGTAATGTTGGTTGGTCTGCGCATGGCCCTTATGATGGTATTATTGTTGCAGCGGCACCTATAGGCGTGCCAAAGGCACTGATTGAGCAACTTGCCCTAAATGGCCGTCTTGTAATACCTATAGGTGAATCTGGAGAACAAAAATTATTATTGATTACTCGTACGCAGGACGGTTACAACGAGGAATTCTTTGATTCCGTAAGTTTTGTGCCAATGCTTGCTGGTATTGACACTAGCCGCTAAGAATTTAGGATGATTTGCCACTCTAAAAATTTATTTTATCTATTAATTTTTATTTTATTACAAGGCTGCGCGGGAAGCGGAGTTGCGCCAGTCACAAATCGTACTGAGATAAAAGAATTATCTCCCGTTATTACAACCCCAAGTAAAAATAACAAAAATAAAACACCTAAAAAATCGGTAAGAAAAAAAATAGATTGTTATGTTGTAGCAAAAGGAGACACATTGTATTCAATTGCTTGGCGATATAACTATGATTATAAAAAACTAGCAAATTGGAACAATATAGCCCCCCCTTATATTATTCATTTAGGAAAAAATATCTGTTTTAAACCAACCCAAAAGAAAAAGATTACGAGATTAAAACCCAAACCTGATAACGGTCGGTCTTTAACGGGAAAGAAAAAAGATGCAAATCGAAACATTAAAAATGATGCCAGTATTAAAAATGATAAATCTAGTAACAATATATCTCAGGAAAAAATAAAATGGTTTTGGCCTGCTCGAGGCAGGGTGGTTAAATCAAATTCACCTACATCAAAAAAAGGCATGGATATTTCGGGGTTGCTTGGCCAAACGATCAAAGCTGCTGCGTCAGGCGAGATTGTATATAGTGGTAGTGGTTTAGTAGGTTATGGAAAACTGATTATTATCAAGCATAATGATAAATATTTGAGTGCTTATGCGTATAACAGTGAGCTTTTGGTGAAGGAGGGAGATGTAGTTAAAGCTGGACAAAAAATTTCTAAAATGGGTCAAGACCATACGGGCCGAAATATACTGCATTTTGAAATACGATTAAACGGACAGCCAGTAAATCCTCTGCAGCACCTTCCAAAAAAACGAGCCTGAAAAAAAACTCATATACACTTAATTTTGCTGATAAATTAAGTGGTATTTGCTAAAAATAAACAGGCCACAACATTTCTTCCTTCATCAATCAGTAAATTATAGCTTCGACATGCAGCTCCTGTATCCATAATTTCTAATCCAATATTATTGTTATTGGCGTGAGTAGCCCATTCAAAATTAGGAAGATTATTTGCTTTTCCTGTCCCAATTAGAATAATCTCAGGGTGCCACGAAGTTATTTTTTGCAAATGTTGCAATGCAAAATCCTGAAAATTATCGGTTAGTAAATCTTCGTACAGATGATTTTTTGATATAACTAAGTTTGTTCGAATTAGCCTATCGTTTAATTTAAACCAATTACCTGAATAGGAGAGGATCTTATTAACGTTAGAATCTTCGATATTTGTTTCAATTTTCATTGTTTTTTTTACATCTAGCCTATTTTGTCGAATAATAAACATTAAAATTATTGCATAAAAAGAGGATGTTTAAAAAATGAAAGCAATATTGTTGGGGCCGCCAGGCGCTGGTAAAGGTACTCAGGCGAATGTGATAAAGCAAAAATTTGATATCCCACAGATCTCAACAGGAGATATGTTACGTTCTGCAATAAGAGAGGGCACTGAATTAGGAGTCACAGCAAAGAAAATTATGGATACAGGTGGTTTAGTATCTGATTATCTAATACTTAATATTGTTAAAGAGCGTGTCAGTCAAAATGATTGTAAAAAAGGTTACTTATTTGATGGTTTTCCGCGGACGATTGCACAGGCTAATGGGATAACTACATCTGGCATGGCAATAGACTATGTGATTGAAATTAAAGTAAATGATGAACAAATTATTAAGCGCGTATCCGGTAGAAGAGTACATCTAGCTTCAGGCAGAACTTATCATACAGAGTTCAATCCACCAAAAATAAAGGGGAAGGATGATGAGACGGGGGATGAGCTTATACAAAGAGATGACGACCAAGAAAGTACCGTTCGTAAACGCTTGGATGTTTACAAAAAAGAAACAGCACCATTGATTAACTATTACAATCAACTATCTACGGATACGGATTCAAAACTCAGATACATTAGTGTTAATGGAATGCAGAATGTAAAATGCGTAACAAAAGATATTTTGATGCAATTACTGTAACTTTTTCACAACAAAATAGTTCGTTGTTATAAATTGAATATTTTTTAAATTTTTTTAAAAATAAAGTTTTTTTTAAAATATGTAAAATTATTAAAAAAAACATAGCAATAATGAAAAACATGATTATAATCCCATTTCAATACATTACTTAAGTGATGTATTTATTAGATATCTGTTTGTTAAATTAATTTAATGTTCAATTTCTAAGGGAGTCTCTAACAATGGCAAAACGAAAAGCTAAACGTAAGACTGCAAAGAAAAAGACAGCAAAGAGAAAGACAGCAAAGAGAAAGACAGCAAAGAGAAAGAC
>CAJWQR010000054.1 GCA_913045195.1 uncultured Legionellales bacterium
ACTTCTTCAATTGCATCTTCTTCTTCAAAGTCTGCATCGACTTCTGCTAAAACATCTTCCAAAGCATCAGCAATTACTTTCGACGATTCGCTTTCTTCTTCGATTGCAGTTCTGTCCGCCTTAATGGCTAATTGATCTTGATACGCTGCTAACTCATCATCTTTAAGAGATAGTAAAGGCTGTAGTTGCTCGACAAGTGTTTCTAGCTCTTTTAGTCTTGCTTTAAGCTCAAAGTTTTCCTGCGTTAATGTTTCTATAGTTTCTTCTGCGACCAACAAATCATCTGATTTACTAGGCTCAGTGCTTCCTGTTTCTTGCGTTGCTTCAGTTCCATCATCCGCAACGACTAACCTAAGTTCTGGATCAACTACATCAACTTCACTTGTATCAACAATTTTTTCTTCTTCAGAAACAACTTCTGCGATGGGCTGAGGCTGCTCTTGGGCAGTAGTATCTTCTGTATATATTGTATCTCCCCATGCAGCATGATGTGATCTAACTTTATTGAGAGCTTCAGTTGAAGTTAATTCGTTTATCATGGTTTCATCCGGAATACGAAGAACATAACCTCCCTTTAAGCCATTTATATTTTGATTGATAAATGCTTCTGGATTAGCCCTAAATATAGCCATCATCATCTTATTTAAATTAATTGATTTATCTGGGCGTGTTTTATCAGCAATTTCAGATAAAGTATCTAGTCTTGATGTCGGGCCATAATCACTACCAGTAAAATTTGTTACAGGCAAATATGTTGATACTTCAGGCTGCTGAGATGTATCTGCGGAAACTGCATCTTGGATTGTATTTGTAGCAATCCCTTCTGGCTCTACTGTTCTTTCTATTCTGGAACGGAAATCGTACGAGGGAGGATCTAACAAAATAGTATACTCACGTAATATACGGCCATTAGACCAAGTCACTTCAACTAGAAAATTTAAAAATGGCTCTTGGACAGGTAATTGGCTGGAAACTCGTATGTAATCAGGTTCGCCATCGAGCGAACGCTGCAAAGTAAACTTTAATTTGCCTAAAATAGAAGGCCGGTCAACGCCAGCCTTAGCAAACGCATTGCTATCAGCTAAACTAATCTTAAGTGAATCAAGCTCATCGGGTAATGGTGATAATAATTCAATCCTTCCCTCTAATGGTTCATTTAGAGTTGAATTGGCAACGATATCTCCCAAACCAAGCGCGTACACAAAGGCTGGGCTCAAAAACAAAAAGGTAATTGTTAATAAATTACGTCTCATAAAAACTTGCTAATATGCTTTATAATTGACCGCTAACTATAAACTATATGTAGCTTTTTACCAGAATTTCAGCTATTTGAATGGAGTTTAATGCGGCTCCTTTGCGGAGATTATCCGATACTACCCACATATTGAGGCCTCTGGGATGAGAGATATCCTCCCTAATTCTACCCACAAAAACAGGGTTTTTGCCTTCGGCCTCCGAAACAGCCGTTGGATAACCGCCATCCTCGTGCGAATCAAGCACAGTCACTCTAGGTATTTCTTCCAACAATTTTCTCACAGTTCTAGCATCAATCTTTTCTTTAGTTTCGATATGTACTGCTTCAGAATGACCATAAAATACAGGGACCCTGACCGCTGTGGGATTGACTAAGATTGATTCATCTTCAAAAATCTTTTTTGTCTCCCAAACCATTTTCATCTCTTCTTTCGTGTATCCATTATCCTGAAATGCATCAATGTGAGGTATAACATTAAACGCTATTTGTTTTGGATAAACATGATTCTTAATATCTTTGGCATTTATAAAATCAGTCGACTGTCTAGTAAGTTCTTCAACAGCTTCTTTTCCTGTCCCCGATACAGCCTGATAGGTACATACATTAATACGCTCAATACCTACCGCATCATAAATTGGTTTTAATGCAACGAGCATTTGAATTGTTGAACAATTTGGATTGGCAATAATTCCTCTTTTTTTATAATTACCAACAGCATGGGGATTAACCTCACTCACCACCAATGGAATATCATCTTCGTAACGAAATTGTGATGTATTGTCGATAACAACGCATCCCGCATCGACTGCCTTTGGTGCATAAATAGCAGAAACAGATGCCCCTGGAGAGAAAAGTCCTATTTCAGCCAAGCCAAAATCAAAGGTTTCCAGATCGCTGACAATAAGTCCATTATTTTTAAATGGTATACACTTACCAACAGAACGGCTGCTGGCTAAAGCATAAACCTTATCAACAGGGAAATTACATTCTTCCAAGATTGATAGCATCGTTCTGCCAACTAAACCTGTCGCTCCAACAACAGCAACATTGTATTTTTTTTCTTTCATAAAATTTATATAAAGGTATTGTGAAAATTAATTAATCTAACAAAGTTGATAGTGTTTTAATCACTGCTTCACCCATCTCATCAGTTCCCACGTACGTCATCCCGTCAGAATGAATATCTTTTGTCCTTAAACCTTCGGTTAAAACCTGACTTACTGCTTGCTCTAACATATTGGCAAATTTTTCCTCACGCAAAGAATATCTTAATAGCATCGATAATGACAAAATAGTCGCTAAGGGATTGGCAATATTTTGACCAGCAATATCGGGCGCGGAACCATGCGCTGGTTCATACATTCCTTTACCGTCGCCAGCTAATGATGCCGAGGGTAACATACCAATTGAACCTGTTAACATCGATGCAAGGTCGGACAAAATATCACCAAACATATTGGTCGTCAGAATAACATCGAACTGTTTCGGCGCTCTCACCAACTGCATCGAAGCATTATCTATATACATATGCTGCAACTCGACTTCTGGAAAATCTTTTGCCACCTCACTGACAACTTCTCGCCATAACTCTGTTGCCTCTAGAACATTTGCTTTATCAACCGAACACAAACGACCTTGGCGTTTACTTGCAGTTTCAAATGCAACTTTGGCAATACGTTTAATTTCATTTTCATTATAGACAAGCGTGTTAAATCCCTCACGTTGGCCATCATCGAGTTTTCTAATGCCGCGAGGATTACCAAAGTAAATACCACCAGTTAGTTCTCGAATAATCATTATATCTAGGCCACTAACTACTTCTTCATTCAGGGTAGAGGCTTTTGCTAATTGCGGAAACAAAAAAGCAGGTCGTAAATTTGCAAATAAGCCAAGTTCAGCCCGGATTGCTAACAACCCTCTCTCGGGACGAAGGGGGCGATCAATTGACTCCCATTTAGGCCCCCCAACAGACCCCATTAGGATAGCCGTAGCTTCCTTAGCCTTTTTTAATGTCTCTTCTGGTAGAGGAAGACCAGTTTCATCGATAGCGTTACCGCCAATTAATCCGCAATCTAATTCAACAGCTAAATCACCTTTCACGATAAAAAATGATAATATTTTCTCAGCCTGAGTAATAATTTCTGGACCAATGCCATCACCGGGTAAAATTAAAATTTTCTTGGTCATAATGTTAATTTTTTTCCAAAGTATATTATTTCAAAAAGTACGCAAGCATACATCAAAGTCACTAATTTCCTAGCATTTCTAACATCACGGGAAAAGACCTGTTTTATTACGCTGACAATCTTACTAAATAACTAATTTAAGTATACAAAATATAAAAAAAATGCGTACGCCTCATTGGGATATATCGGAGTAATATCGTATAATTTAGTTGTTTAGTTAATAAGAAAAATATTTTAAAAATCCGATATTTTTTAGGAGCTATCGAAGTGGGTCTTATAGAACAAAAAATGCATCAAGTATACAAAATACCGCTATACAGAGAGTCAGATCTCAATAGGCTGAGATGGTTAGGTGGTTTGGGTATCATTCTCGGGACCATTCTGCGTTCAAGTGGATTCCCAGAAGAGTTTGATTTTGCTGTGACTATTATCGGCATAACATGCTTCATGGTTATTTCATATTTTGAAAAAGATAAGGCCTACTTAACTGTTTTTTCTGTAACTTTAATAATATTGGCAGCTGGTTTGATTCGTATACTAAGTAATACATAAAAACTGGAAACACAATAAATAAATAAAGAACGATAGATAATACTTTCATTTAATTAAAAAAATAGAGTATTTAAAACTACTACTAATGAATCCTGAACTGGAAAATCTTCATACTTATCCTTTTGAAAAGCTAAAAAAATTATTAAATAATGTTGATATTAAGTCTAAAAAATCAGCAATATCACTGGCAATTGGAGAGCCTAAACACCCGACACCCAAATTTATAAAAGATGCGCTAAAATCAAGTCTAGATGACATATCAATATACCCAACAACTCGTGGCAGTAAACAATTAAGAATTACCATCGTTAATTGGTTATGTTGGCGTTTTAATCTGCCTATAAAAACACTAAACGAAGAAAAAAATATCTTACCTGTAAACGGTACAAGAGAAGCACTTTTTGCTATAGCGCAAACCATAGTAAATAAAAAATCTATTAAACCGATTGTTATACTGCCTAACCCATTTTACCAAATTTATGAGGGTGCTACGCTGCTTGCAGGAGCAGAACCTTATTACCTAAATTGTGTCGAAGAAAATAATTTCATCCCTGATTTATCATCAATACCAAATGAAATTTGGCGGCGTTGCCAATTATTTTATTTATGTTCGCCAGGCAATCCAAGCGGGGCTGTGATTGACTTTGATTTTATCAAAAAATTGATGGGGCTTTCAGAAAAATATAATTTTATTATTGCTTCAGATGAATGTTATTCTGAAATTTATAAAGATGAAGAACAATTACCTATTAGCTTGCTTGAGTATGCAAACAAACTCGGCAACACTGAATATAAACGCTGTTTAATATTTCATAGTCTATCCAAACGATCTAATGTGCCTGGGCTTCGCTCAGGATTTGTCGCGGGAGAGAGTAAACTAATTGAGAATTTTTATCGCTATCGAACTTATCATGGTTGCGCAATGCCGTTACATGTTCAGAAAGCAAGTATTGCTGCGTGGAATGACGAGAACCATGTTAAAGAAAATCGAGAATTATATAAAATAAAATTTTCAAAGGTTTGTCATGAATTAAACTCAGTTCTAACGGTGACACAACCGTCTGGAAGCTTTTATTTGTGGCCTAAATTACCCTGTTCTGATATAGACTTTGCAAGAGAACTATATAAAAGCGAGAATGTCGAAGTTCTGCCAGGTTCATATTTATCCCGCGATGTTTATAATATTAATCCTGGCTATAAACGCGTCCGTATTGCCTTAGTCGCAGAGGTTAATGAATGCATTGAAGCTGCAAGACGAATAAAAGAATTTATTGAAAAAAAATATTAAACATAGGGAAAAAAATGGATAATTTAGAAGGTTTTATTAATGAAAAATTTGATGCGCGGGCTGAAATTAAACCAGGCAAAGGTAGTGCTGAGCTTAAAAATGTAATCAAAAATATTATTCAAAAATTAGATGATGGACAATTGCGAATCGCAGAAAAAGTTAACGATAAATGGATTGTAAATCAATGGCTAAAAAAAGCTGTTCTACTGTCTTTTATTCTTGACGAAAATGTCGTGATTCAAGGCAATCACGCTAATTATTTCGACAAAATTCCGAATAAGTTTTGCAATTACAATGAAGATAATTTCATTAAGACTGGTGCCCGAGTTGTTCCTACTGCTATTGTGAGAAAAGGTAGTTTTATTGGTCAAAATGTGGTGTTAATGCCGAGTTTTGTAAATATTGGAGCCTATGTCGATGATGGAACCATGGTTGATACCTGGGCAACAGTTGGATCATGTGCTCAAATTGGAAAAAATGTTCATTTATCTGGTGGTGTCGGTATTGGAGGGGTGCTCGAACCATTGCAAGCCAACCCAACTATTATTGAAGATAATTGTTTTGTCGGCGCGCGTTCTGAAGTTGTTGAAGGTGTAATTGTTGGTGAAGGTTCTGTTATTTCAATGGGTGTTTACATCGGTCAAAGTACACGAATTTACAACCGTAATACTGAAGAAATAACTTATGGCT
>CAJWQR010000055.1 GCA_913045195.1 uncultured Legionellales bacterium
AACAGAGCAATCACTACTATTATTGATGCAAACCTAACTACTGTAATTGCTGCTCTTGTTTTATACCAGTTTGGCACTGGCCCTATTAAAGGATTTGCGACTGTACTTTTTTGGGGGATATTAATCAGTATGTTCACTGCGGTTTACGTTACACGGACAATTTTTTATACAATCACAAGAAAATCAATAAAAAACCTTAGTATATAAATGCAGATTATAAAAGATTCAAAAATTGATTTCATGAATAACTCCAGATTTACTATCCTACTATCTGGAGCTCTAATACTGGCTGGTATATTTTCGCTTATAATAAATAATGGCCCCAAACTAAGTATAGATTTTAAAGGAGGGACTTTAATCGCAGTACAATATACAAAACCAATTAATATTAATGATCTTCGCTCCCAATTAAAAAATGTAAACATTAACGGGCAATCATTTGATTTTAGCACCTCAGAGATAAAACATTTTGGAGATAATAGCAACGTCTCTGTACGTATCGCTAATTTGGAAAATGAACCAGAAAAATTTTCTCAAAACTTCATTGATATATTAAAAAATATTTACCCGGATGCTTTGCCTGAAGATAAAGATGATTTTATATTATCTATTGATAAAGTGAGTCCAAAGGTAGGGTCTGAACTAAGTGGGAAAGCGATAATGGCGATTATATATGCAATTACCCTAATTCTAATATATATTTCCTTCCGATTTGAATTTACCTATGCAATTGGTGCTATTGCAGCTATTGCACATGATGTAATTATTACCCTAGGGGTTTTTTCCATCCTTGGATATGAAATTTCACTATCTGTCATCGCAGCGTTCTTGACAATAGTTGGATATTCCCTTAATGATACTATAGTTATATTTGATAGAATCAGAGAAAATATGAAGGCTCTAAAAAGAGAATCAGTGGTATCAATTGTAAATAAGAGCATAAACGAATCATTAAGTAGGACGATAGTAACATCATTAACAACATTATTTGTAGTATTAACTCTATATTTTTTCGGTGGAGAAGTAATACATTATTTTTCTTTTGCCTTGATCGTAGGAGTGTTAGTAGGAACATACTCAAGCATATTTGTTGCTAGTCTTATAGTCGTCTATATGCAGCCTAAAGCGTAACCGTATCCACCGATTTATTAATGGTACAGTTCTCCATATTGAAAACTGACCTAGGGAGTTTTGGGATATTGGTTAATGAATCAGATCTGCTTAAAGTGATTTTACCAAATAAAATAAATTTAATTTCTATAGAAATAACTAACCCCAACAGCTATAAACCGATTATGCATAATGTGATTGAACAATTAAATCAATATTTTATGGGCATCAGAAAACAATTTGAAATAAGCTTAAAACTTGAGATGCCGCCATTCTATAAAAAAGCCCTAAAAGAGGTCAGCGAAATCCCCTATGGACAGACATTTTCTTATAAAAATATTGCAAAAAAATTGAATAATCCTAGAGCTTACCGAGCAGTTGCAAATGCAAATGCTGCTAATCCTATACCTATCATTATTCCATGTCATCGAGTAATTCAATCCAACGGAGACTTAGGTAATTACGGAGGCGGCAGGAAACTAAAACAAAGTTTAGTACAGATAGAAAAAGATAATTCGTTTGTTTAATAATTAAAATTTTTGTTGAATTGCTATATGTATAACTGGCTTCCTTTTAAATTTTCTTTCTCTCAATCCCCAGCCTAAGTCTATCCGAATTGATTCTAACATTGGAATAGGTATTCTTATTCCAACACCAGCGCCGCCCATTAATTTTTCATCTTTTATTTTTGGCCAATCATTAGTAATAAAACCGCCATCAAAAAAACCAACAATGCTTAACCCGTTTAATAAACCTAACCTTGAATGATGCTTGGGAACAATTAATTTCCTAATCTCAATCGTTGAAAAAATATACTCATGTCCAAAACGATAAGACTCTGAAATTAAACTTTTTTTATTAACATCAGGAAGATCCCATCCTCTAATATTATATGAATTACCAAAATAACTCAGCCAAACATCTGCCTTGTATCCCCATTTCTTTTTTAATGTAGTATTTATTGCAAGGGTGATATCATGTGTACTATCAAATAATGGCAAGTAAATACTATAAGATTGATCCCAAATAATAAATTTGTTTTGGCCAATCATTGGAACAAATTTATTAATCAACCTTATTCCTTTTTTAGGATTCCAATAGATGTCCCTGCTGTCATATTCTAATTTTATCTCTGGTATAAAATAATTATATCTTAGAGTATCTATATCATTTGTAAAACTTCTATTACTGGTAATTGGAGAAAATCTTAACTTAATTTTTTCACCATACCATTTACCTAAGTCCACTCTTATAGTATTTGTTTGAACGCTTCTACCCAGAAATAAATGCTCATAAGAACTTTTTTCAATATACATAAATAAAGAAACATGATTCCCAAATATCCAAGGGTCATAATACATGAACTGAATCTTTTTCTGACCACCAATACTACCATTTAACTCAATATTCCGATTCTTTCCCTGGAAATTATTAATTAGAAACACACCACGAAGAGACCATCCTTTTTCTTCATCATAGACTGGAAGTATTACTGGTGGTAGTCTATGCACTGACTCTATTAAACTAAATTGCAATATAGCATTATCATTCTCTAAGGGAACCAAGCTCCAATTGACTTCATCAAATAATCCTAAGTTGAAAATTCGATTTCTGTCAAGATCCGCAACAGAAGAATCAATTGCAAAATTTATTGGGTGATGAATTTCACGCTTGATGATATATGGTTTAGTTTTCGATAAGCCTATGATTTTTATGTCTGATATATTAGGCTTATAATCAAAACCAAAAACATTAGATAGGAAAAGAGTAAACAATAAAAAAAGGCCCGCTAAAACAGGCCTTAAGTAGTTTAAAAATTTTATATATAGGGGGTTACAGGTCGATTCCATCCATCATTAGACGCTTCTTATATTCAATGCCTTGCTGCGAATATACATCTTCAATCGCTTTATTTAGTTTATCTGCTATTTGTAAACCGTCTACCTCAACCTTTACGTTTCTCTCATCGAGTTTTCTAACCCTAAAGATTGAATTCTCATCTCCATAATTATGCCATACTCCATCATATTCTTTCGGCGTTCCATACTCCATCAGAACTTTATGTTTAATCACATCTTCAGCCGTTAATTGAGGGAACCCTGTATCTTTAAGTTTTATCTTTTTCACAACACTTTCTAAAATATAATGTGAGTCACTATTATTTGTGGTGCTATATACATAATCAATATTGACAAAGCCAAGAGTAATCCTTTCAATTGTTAACCGAGTAACATAGTTAAACTCTACAGTAGCTCTTTTAATTGGTAGAACAATACCATCTTTTGTCGTTCTTGATTCATCAGTATAAACAACCTCAACTGTTGTGTCTGGAACAATAGTCAATACCGCTGGCAAACTCGTAGCCCATGGAGCTAATAACTCATCTCTAAAAACCCAACCATCTGGCAATCTTTTTACTGGTATAACAGATTCGATTTTATTTCTACTTATTGGCAGTGAAACTTTTGGCAACTCTTTAATGGGAGTCGACTCATTTATCAATTGTTGTTCTTCGGCTTCTTCACTTGACTCAGATTTTTTATCCTTTGAGCCACCAAACAACTGATCTTCTTCTGAATGTAAAGGCGCTAGAGGATTAATAATAATCCCTATAACAAAAATTGATACGGCTATTTTTATGATATTCTTCATTTTATTATTTATATCTTTTCAGGATATTAGAAACATCCTCGCGGAATTTAAGACATTTACCTAATCTATAAAGAAAAAAAAAGCCCTCAATTGAGGGCTTTTTCCTCAATGATCTATTCTATTTCCGCCCTCTGGCCATAGGTGATCTTGCAACGTCACCATTTTTATCTATAAAATAAAGCCAACCAGCTTCTCTAGTAACACCTGCTGAGGCAACTTTTTCTGCGTTTCCGCCACCTTTACCAGCACGAGCCATTTTTGAACGAGAAACATCACCCTGTTTATCAAGATAATAAAGATAACCTTTTTCTTTTGATACACCTGTATTTTTTACTACTTCAGCCATTAAATCCTCCGTTATTTATTGATTTGTATTTTTTGGTAGTGGTTAGAGCAAAATTTCTCTGCCTCTGCCTCTGAATAGTACGAAGTATTAATTGTTTATGTCAAGATTTTTCTCGAGGATGTCTCGTCGAGAAATTTTATCAATATTTTGATTCGATAAAGCTAAATCTAAAAGTAATTTTAGTATGAAATAATTACATAAAATGCCCCGGTAGCTCAGTTGGATAGAGCACCGGATTTCTAATCCGGGGGTCACAGGTTCGAATCCTGTCCGGGGTACTACATTAATTGTGGATTATTAATTATTTTATATTTTTATCAAAAACCTTCTGTAATTCAACCTTAAATAAGAGGACACTATTAGGAGGAATATTATTATTTTTTCTTTCTCCATAAGCTAATCTTGGATGAATGAAAAATTCATATTCGGATCCTTCTTTCATTAATTGAACCCCCTCTGTCCATCCTTTTATAACTTGATTTAACCTAGTTACATATGGTTCACCTTTTTCATATGAACTATCAAAAATAGTTCCATCTATTAATTTACCCTCATAATGAACGCGAACCTGATCCATAGAAGAAGAAGGTGAATTTCCTGTGCCTTTTTTTATGATCTTATATTGCAGGCCCGATCTTGTTTCTATTACACCAGGATTTTCAGCTTTATTTTTTTTCAAATAACTTTCTGCAGCGGCCAGTCCTTCACTAGCTATAGCACGTTGACGATCACGCATTTGATTTTGTATAACCTTAAACAATCCCTTTCTATCTTGCGTCGTTAACAGATGATCCTTTTTTTCGTAGCCATTTTTTAGGCCAGTGATAAATGCATCATAGTCAATTTCCATTCCCTGACCAATTAGGTTATCACCAATATCAGCCCCTATAGAATAACTGATTGAATCTTTTCTATTAGAAAAATCTGAAATTGGTTTGTGTGTAAATTGAGGCTCAGATTGACACGAAAAGATCATAATCAATGTTAATATGCTAATAAATCCATTATACGATGTTTTTTTTATTATATATTTTTTCATAGTGCTTTTTTCTTATTTAATAATTAAAAAATACTTTATTGTTAGGTTTATAGATTCTTTAGTTGTTATTATTCGTGATTAATAGTATTAATCCTGAAATAACAATGATGATAGCTAGCCAATCGATTACATTCAGGCTAGAAAATAGAGCGATAATAAGACGTAAAATTAATATTGCACTGCCTCCGAGAATGAGTATCCAAGGAAGTTTTTCGTTATTATGGTTCATTTTATTATCGAATCGATTACTAAAAGATAATTTCATATAATCTCAAGTTACAAGTATAACTTAATTACAATAATTTACAGGATGAGGGAAAATTAAATTTGACTAATACTGACTTTTCTGTTCAATCTTTTAAAGGTGGTTTTGATAATAATTTTTCATACATCGTTACCTGTATGAGGACCGGGGCAGAGATCATTATTGATGC
>CAJWQR010000056.1 GCA_913045195.1 uncultured Legionellales bacterium
CGGAGAGGGAGGGATTCGAACCCTCGAAGCCCGCGAAGGCTTGTCGGTTTTCAAGACCGGTGCATTCAACCACTCTGCCACCTCTCCAGCTTTAGGGCGTGAGGATACAACATCATAAACATTCCTGAAAGACAGAAGAGAAATTATAGATCTGTTATAATTTAACAAATTTGACCGAAACTTAACTTGAAATTAGGCTGTCAAAGCATTACATAGTAAATATAGCTAATTTAACGAGGTGAAATATTAATATGAATCAATCAACCAATACAGCTGTCCGTCGAGGTCGTCCGACAGAAGCAATATTTGCGGCAAACAAACTCATACGCAATACCTACATGCTATTGTCTATGACACTACTATTTAGTGCGGCAACTGCGGGAATATCAATGGTCTACAATTTTCCGCATCCAGGAATGGTAATTACGTTAGTGGGTTATTTTGGATTATTATTTCTGACTTCAGCACTAAGAAATAGTGCCTGGGGTATCGCGTCTGTTTTTGCCCTCACTGGTTTCATGGGTTTGACATTAGGTCCAATTATAAATCTTTATGTTCATACTTTTGCAAATGGGACAGAACTAGTTATGACTGCGCTTGGTGGTACTGGTGCAATTTTTGTCGGTCTTTCGGCATACGCGCTAAGCACTAGAAAAGACTTTAGTTTTATGGGTGGCTTCGTTATGGTGGGTATATTAGTCGCCTTTTTAGCTGGTATCGGGGCATTGATTTTTAACCTCCCTACTTTATCACTAGCAGTTTCAGGAATGTTTGTGCTCTTGATGTCTGGATTTATTCTCTATCAAACAAGCGCAATGATTCATGGCGGTGAAACAAATTACATCATGGCAACCGTTGGGCTTTATGTATCAATTTATAATCTTTTCCTAAGTCTGCTCCATTTACTTGCTGCATTTAGTGGCAGAGACTAAGAAGCCTTCATTTAAAATCAACATTAAAAACCCGACAGATGTCGGGTTTTTTTTAAAAAAGTATGAATTCATGAAATTATCTATTAATCATGATAATATCGCCGCTTTTTTTAGTGCAAGAATAATTAATTCTAGTCAGTAAATTCCAGAATAGAGGGGATCATGCGATGAAAATCGGCGTGCCAAATGAGATACACGCAGGTGAAAAACGAGTTGCAACAACACCTGAGGTTATAAAATTCTTACAAAAACTCGGCTATAGCGTCGCAGTCGAATCTGGTGCGGGCGCTAAAGCAAACTTCTCAGACGAAGCTTATCGTCAATCCGGTGCTGAAATCATTAATAACACCAAATCACTTTGGGAATCATCGAACATCATTCTAAAAGTTCGCGCACCGGAACAACATCCAGACCTTAATGTAGATGAATGTGATCTTCTAAATGAAGGTCAAACACTGATTAGTTTTATTTGGCCTGCTCAAAATGAATCCCTTATACAAAAACTTGCCGAAAAAAATATTAATGTTTTAGCAATGGACAGCATTCCTCGTATTTCAAGAGCACAAAAAATGGACGCATTAAGTTCCATGGCTAACATTGCTGGTTATCGAGCCGTTATTGAGGCATCACATTATTTTGGTCGTTTCTTCACCGGCCAAATTACTGCAGCTGGTAAAGTCCCTCCCGCCAAGGTATTGGTTATTGGTGCGGGTGTAGCAGGTCTTGCTGCAATTGCAACTGCTAATAGTCTTGGTGCAATTGTTCGCTCTTTTGATACTCGCCCAGAAGTAAAAGAACAAGTTGAAAGTATGGGGGCAGATTTTCTATTACTTGATTTCGTGGAAGATGGCAGTGGTGAAGGCGGTTATGCTAAAACAATGAGTGACGAATTTATTGCTGCCGAAATGGCACTCTTTACTGAACAAGCAAAAGATGTCGATATTATTATTACAACCGCACTAATACCGGGAAAACCTGCACCTAAATTAATTACGAAGGACATGGTCAGCTCGATGAAAGACGGTAGTGTTATTGTTGACCTTGCAGCAGAACAAGGCGGTAACTGCGAATTGACTCTCCCACATGACGTTAATGTTACTGATAACGGAGTAACGATAATTGGCTACAGTGACTTACCTAGTCGATTACCCACGCAATCAAGTCAACTCTACGGTACAAATCTAAGGCATTTACTCACTGATATGACGCCTGAGAAAGATGGTCAAATGATTATTGATATGGAAGATGAAGCAGTAAGAGGGGCAACTGTAATCAAAGCAGGTCAAATTACATGGCCTCCTCCACCACCAAAATTATCAGCAACACCAATAGTAAAACAAGCAGAGCCTACCCCTGTTGTTACTGAAGAACCGGAAAAACCAACTCTATTGAGGCAATCTTTACCATTAATTATCGGTGCACTTATTTTATATACCCTTGGTTCAGTGGCACCCTCATCGTTTATGACGCACTTTACTGTTTTTGTTTTGTCATGCTTTGTTGGCTACATGGTGATATGGAATGTGACAGCATCTCTACATACACCTCTAATGAGTGTCACAAATGCAGTAAGCAGTATTATTATCATCGGCGCTTTAATACAAATTTCTTCATCGAATACCTTACTAGCTGGCCTTGCTGCTTTTGGGATCCTTATAACCAGCATCAATATCGCAGGTGGCTTTGCAGTTACCAAGCGCATGTTAGATATGTTTAGGAAATAAGGGGAATAATATGTCAGCAGAATTGGTAACAGTTTCATATATTGGGGCAATTATTTTATTCATCCTAACCTTGGGTGGATTAAGTCATCAAGAAACAGCTCGTAAAGGTAATCTCTACGGCATGATCGGAATGAGTATGGCCGTTTTAGCGACAATTTTTGGGCCGCAAGTTACAAGCAATACTCATCTTATTGTTATTACTATGCTAGTTGGTGGTTCGATAGGAATTACGCTCGCAAGAAAAGTTGAAATGACGCAGATGCCTGAATTAGTTGCCATTCTCCATAGCTTGGTTGGCATAGCTGCCGTCTTGGTAGGTTATGTAAATTTTATGGGTGGTTCCGGGCTCTCTGGGATCGAAAAATCCATTCATGAAGTTGAAATATATATCGGCGTTCTTATCGGTGCCATCACATTCTCTGGTTCCGTTATTGCATTTTGTAAGTTGAGCGGAAAGATTAGTGGCTCGCCACTGATGTTACCTGCTCGCCATTGGCTAAATTTGGGATTACTCATTGCTAGTATCTATTTCGGTTATGATTTTGTGCATCAAGGACATGTCGGTGGTGACCCAATGATTCCATTAATGATTATGACCGGTATTGCCCTGCTCTTTGGTATCCATATGGTCATGGCAATTGGTGGTGCTGATATGCCAGTTGTGGTTTCAATGTTAAACAGTTACTCCGGATGGGCTGCATCTGCAACAGGCTTCATGTTATCAAACGATTTATTAATCGTTGTCGGCGCCCTGGTTGGAAGTAGCGGGGCTATCTTGAGCTTCATCATGTGTCGCGCAATGAATCGTAATTTTATTTCGGTTATCGCTGGAGGTTTTGGTACTGATACAGGCGCTGTTGCATCTGGTACAGTCGAAGATCAAGGTGAAGTAGTGCCAATTGAAACAGGCGAAGTTGCAAATCTTTTACAAAATGCAAAAGAAATCATGATAATCCCTGGGTATGGTATGGCGGTTGCGCAAGCTCAACATACCGTAAATGAAATTACAAAAACTTTACGTGATAAAAAAATAAATGTTAGATTTGGTATTCATCCTGTTGCTGGTCGCATGCCAGGTCATATGAATGTTTTACTTGCAGAAGCTAAAGTACCATACGATATTGTTTTTGAGATGGATGAAATAAACGACGACTTTCCAACAACAGATGTTTCAATAATCATTGGCGCAAATGATATTGTAAATCCATCTGCTCAAGATGACCCTAATAGCCCAATCGCGGGAATGCCAGTACTCGAATGCTGGAAAGGAACAACAACAATTGTTTTAAAAAGAGGTATGGCAACAGGCTATGCAGGCGTACAAAACCCACTTTTCTTTAAAGAAAATACACGCATGTACTTTGGTGATGCTAAAGAAAGTCTTGACGCTGTTTTAAAAGAATTACAATAAGCACTAACTAGAATATTTCAAAGTTAAGATTTTTTGATAATTGATTCGTTAGACATGTATTTCTGTAATACGTCTGGAATAGTAATATCACCATTTTTTGTCTGATAATTTTCCATAACAGCTATTAAAGTTCTGCCAACAGCGAGACCCGACCCATTTAATGTGTGTAATAAATCTATTTTATTAGTTTTTGAGTTACGCCACCGAGCTTTCATTCGACGAGCCTGAAATGACTCGAAATTACTACAAGATGATATTTCTCTATACGTATTTTGGCTAGGTAGCCATACTTCGATATCATAGGTTTTAGCAGCAGCAAAGCCTAAATCGCCTGCACATAAAGTAACAACACGATAAGGAAGATTTAATTTCTTAAGAATTGTCTCAGCATTTAATGTTAATTCTTCCAATACATTATAAGAATTTTCAGGCTGAACAATCTGAACTAATTCAACTTTCTCAAATTGATGCTGCCTAATCATCCCTCGTGTATCTTTTCCATAGGAGCCTGCTTCACTGCGAAAGCATGGTGAATGACAAACAAATTTTAATGGTAGTTCTATATCATTAATGATTTTATCTTTAACAATATTTGTAACTGGTATTTCAGCAGTTGGAATTAAATAAAAATCCTGATCTTTAATATGAAAAAGATCTTCTTTAAATTTCGGAAGTTGGCCTGTATTAGTACAACTATCAGTATTAACGAGATAAGGAACATTAACTTCTTGGTATCCATGTTCGGAAATATGTATATCCAGCATGAATTGAATTAATGCGCGATGCAGACGAGCGATCTGGCCTTTCATAACAACAAAGCGAGAACTTGTTATTTGTGTTGCAGAGTCAAAATCAATTTGCTCTAAAGACTCACCGAGATCGACATGATCATTTATTTTAAAATCAAAACTTGGTTTTTCACCCCATTCTCTTATTGGTTGATTATCTTCTTCAGTACTACCATCAGGTACAGATTCATGTGGTATATTGGGAATTACAATTATTAATTCATTTAATTCTTGTTGAATAGCAGTTAATTCTTCCTCATTTTTCTCTAGTTGATTCTTGATTGATGTAACCTTTTCGAGAAGATTTTCTGTGTCTTTGCCTTTTGCTTTCATTTCCCCTATTTCTTTCGAAATGAGATTACGATCAGCTTGAAGCTTTTCGGTTTTAATTTGGATCGCTTTACGTTTGTCTTCAATTTTTTGAATTTTATTTGTATCTATTGATGCACCGCGCTTATCCAACGCTTTTGCAATAGAATTCAAATCATTTCTTATTAATTGTGGATCTAACATTACAAAAAATACCTAATATATTTGTCGCGATAAATTCATTCCTAGCCAACATCCAGCAATGCAAAGCGTGACACTAAATAAAATATTCAATCCGGCTTTTAA
>CAJWQR010000057.1 GCA_913045195.1 uncultured Legionellales bacterium
ATGAATAACTGTTTGCACTACATTATCTTTCTGATCCTTTGTATCTTCATTGATCCAGATGGTTAATTTTTGTTTTGGCCTTAAAAAACTCTTTTTCGATATACCATTCCATTTGGCAATTTGATTAACACTAATACCATAATTTCGGCCTATATCCCAAAGATTGTCCCCACGTTTTACGATGTATGTGTATTGCTTTCCATCGCTTGTTTTTAACCCTTTAAATTTTCTTGCTTCACTACTTAAGGAATAAAATTTGTTTGGTTTTTTTGCCATTGGGATTAATAATGATCTTCCTTCACGAATCATAGTATTTTTCAGATGATTAGCTTGCTTTAAGGAACTTATGCTGGTTTTATAACGATCTGCAATGACACCTAATGACTCACCTTTACGTATGATGTGTTGTTTCCAGACTATACGTTCTGATTCTTTAAGAACGGCTAATCTTTCTCTAAAACTTTTAGCCTTATCAATTGGCACGAGTATTCGATGAGGACCGTCAGGATCTGTTGCCCAACGATTAAAACCAGGATTTAAAGTGTAAATTTTATCAATTGATAGGTCAGATATATTCGAAACAGTTGCTAGATCAATTTGACTTTTAACATCAATAATTTCGAAATACGGACTATTTTTTATACTTTTAAAATTAATATTATATTTATCACTATTTTTGAGTATTTCGGCAATAGCCAATAAACTGGGAACATAACTTCGTGTTTCCGGCGGCAAACGTAATGACCAGAAATCAGTCTTTTTTCCTAACTTTTTATTTTTCTTTATTGCGCGTTCAACATTTCCTTCTCCAGCATTATATGCTGCGAGAGCATGAAACCAATTCCCATTAAATCTTTTATGTAGAGCCTCGAGGTAATCTAGTGCGGCATTTGATGAAGCAATAATGTCTCGGCGACCGTCATACCACCAGTTTTGTTTTAGACCATAACGTTTACCCGTGGCCGGAATAAATTGCCATATACCAGAAGCTCTGCTTGGCGAATATGCAAAAGGCTGATATGCGCTTTCAACAATTGGCAGTAAGGCTAAATCAATAGGCATGTCACGTTCTTTTAGTTTTGTAACAATGTGAAATAAGTAAGGTTCTGCACGTTTAACAACTCGATTAACATACTCCTGATTTCTAGCAAACCAGGCGATTTTATCACTGACTTTTTTTCGGTTTACGTTTCTCTCTAAAATAAGTTCATCTTGAATCATGACCCACAGGTCTGTATATGTTTTTTGCTTTGGAATTTGATTGTCAACTTCTTCTACAACTTTAGGCGATATTGAATCACTAGGTTTCAAAACATTCGTTTCTGTAATATCAACTGATTCTTGGTTAGTTATTTCTGAATCAGCAGTTTCTGTTTTTCTAATATTAGTGCAACCACTAATAATAAATAGCATTAATATTAATTTGTAAACTATTATTTTATATAGCATATTATCTTAAACTCTATGGTTTGTTATTTTTATCAAAATGAGATTTACAACTTTAATTTTTAGAATGAATCTTTCCAGTTTCGTATTGTAGCAAAAACTTCAGCAGGATTATCTAGCGCCCTTCCTGCGCGTATGGATGCGCTATTTATAACAGATTGCTCATTGCAGCGAAGAAATGGGTTAGTTTGTTTCTCAATTTCCAGAGTAGCTGGTACAGTAGGCTGATTTTTATCTCTTGTCTTCTGTGCTAGATCTAGGCGTCTTTGAATTGTTTTATTATCTATCTCAACTGCTGCTGCAAATTGGAGATTAGGAATTGTATATTCATGCCCACAATAAATTAGTGTTTTAGTAGGCAGTTTTTTAATTTTCGATAATGAAGAGTACATTTGTGTTGGTGAGCCTTCAAATAAACGACCACAACCCCCAGTAAAAAGCGTATCCCCACTAAATACCATTTTTTCAGTATAGTATGCTATTGCTCCAGATGTATGCCCAGGCACATCTAGTATATTAATTTCTAAGCCTAATTTTGGCAGAGAAATGACGTCTCCTTCACATACAGGATTTGTGCTTCCTTCTACAAATTCTTTTTCTGGCGTATAGACTGGCACGTTATATTTTTTTGTTAAACCAGCAATACCGCCAACATGATCCCAATGGTGATGTGTTATAAGTATTGCTATAGGATTTAAGTTTCTGGATTCGATATATTTTAGAACTGGTTCGTGCTCGCTAGGATCAACTATTGCAACACACTGATTTATTTTGTTTATCAGGATCCAAATATAGTTATCCTTTAAAGCGGTTAAGGGTATGATCTCTAACATTATTTAATACTCTCGCTGGAGATTATTTACATCGATTGATAAAAAAGACATCAATTACAATACAGGTATGAATCCTAAAAGCTTAAATGAATTATCGTTAAGAGACAAACTATCCAAATGGTTTAAAAGTCCATTGGGAGAGGTAGTCTTCGCAATGGAAAATGATCAATTGAAGGATATTCTTCCACGATTATTTGGTTACCATATTTTGCAATTTGGGTGCTGCTCAGAATTAAATTATCTTACATCATCCCGTGTTTCCAATAAAACAATTTTATTTCTTGAAGATACTGAAATTCAAAAAAATGTAAAAACAGCGGTACGTACAACCGCGGAGGAGTTACCTATTGCGTTGGAAAGTGTTGATGTAGTGTTGCTACCTCATGTGCTGGAATATTCAAACGATACACATAGATTATTGAGGGAAATGGAGAGGATTCTTATTTGTGAGGGCTATGCTGTTATTATTGGCATTAATCCTTTTAGTTTATGGGGTTTATGCCACTTATTTTTTTGTTGGTGGAATAAAATGCCTTGGGGCGGGCGCTTAATCTCAGTTTCAAGAATGAAAGATTGGTTATCGTTGCTTGATTTTGAGATTGAAAAGGTGAAATATTTTTTCTTTTCACCACCAGTTTCTAATGTAAAATTATTGAAGAAATTTTTACCATTAGAGCGTTTGGGTCAATATTGCTATCCAATATTCGGCGGTTTATATGTAGTTGTTGCTAAAAAACGGGCGACACCACTGAGTCCAATTAAAATGAAATGGCAAAAAAAGCGAAATATTATAGTAACTGAATCTATTGAACCAACATCAAGAGAAGCTATAAAAAATTAATGTCTGAAAAAATCCAAATATTTTCTGATGGTGCATGTCGCGGTAATCCAGGTCCTGGAGGCTGGGGAGCTTTGCTAATATTTCATGACACACAAAAAGAGATGTATGGTGGTGAGCTTGAGACCACTAACAATCGCATGGAATTGATGGCAGCTATAATGGCTATAGAGGCATTAACAAGGCCGTGTGAAATTATAGTTACGACTGACTCTAAATATGTTATGAATGGAATTACTGAATGGATGAATGAATGGAAAAAACGTAATTGGAAAACAGCATCAAAAAAACCTGTAAAAAATAAGGATCTATGGCAGCGTCTTGATAAGGCATGCAGTCTTCATGCAATTGAATGGTGTTGGGTCAAGGGGCATAGCGGGCATAACGAAAATGAACATGTTGATTTTTTAGCCAATAAAGCAATTGATGAATTATTAATATGAGGAAAATTATTCTCGATACAGAAACCACTGGTCTTGAGTCAAGACAAGGCCATAGAATTATTGAAATTGGTTGTATAGAACTAATAAACCGACGTAAAACAGAGCGAAATTTTCATCAATACCTTAATCCAGAACGTGATATTGAAGATGGAGCATTCAATATTCATGGGTTGAGCAACGAGTTTCTTTCAGATAAATCTCGTTTTGCAGATATCGCTCAGGAATTTATCGATTTTATAAGAGATGGCGAATTAATAATTCATAATGCTCCATTTGATATTGGTTTTATTAATGCTGAATTAAAGTTATTAGGAAAAAAATGGGGAAAAATTGAAGACTACTGTACAGTTTTTGATACATTAGTTTTAGCACGTGAAAAACACCCCGGACAAAAAAATAATCTTGATGCGCTATGTAAACGTTATGAAGTAGATAATTCACAGCGTGATTTGCATGGCGCATTACTGGATGCCCAAATTTTATTGGATGTATATCTAAAAATGACAGGAGGGCAGACGGATCTTACATTTCATTCGGTAGCGACATCTCATGGCGTAAAGGGTAAATCAGAGCAATATATTAATAATAAACACAAAAAATTGGTTGTTATTGAGCCAACAGAGAGTGAATTAGCAGAACATCGTATGTTATTGGAGTCTATTAAAGATAAGAATAAAGGAACATGTATTTGGATAGAAACCGAATTAGACTAACTCTGATTTATTTAACGCTTCTTTAGTAATTTTCTGTAACTCTCCCTTTTCAAATAAGTCAATTGCAATATCACATCCGCCAATTAGCTCGCCATTAATAAAAACTTGAGGAAAAGTTGGCCAGTCAGAAAATTTCGGCAAACTTTCTCTTATTTCCGGTTGAGCTATTACATCAACAAAGCTAAATTCAATATCACACTCTCTTAAAGCTTGGCATGTGCGCATTGAAAAACCACACTGCGGAAAATCTGGGGTGCCTTTCATAAAGATAACTACGGGGTTCTCGTTAAGTGTATTCTTAATTTGCTCCATTACTTCGTCCATCATGCGCCTTCCTGAAAATTTAATGTAATTTGATTGTCAAATATATCAAAAAAGAAATAACAAAAATACAGAAATAGCGTCTTACGAAGAGGTGTTCGGATAAATTTATTAAATACATTAAAAATCAAGTAAATAGCATAGATAAAAGATGGTGAAAGCCTTTCTTGAGGCAAGTATAATCTGAACCAGTTTAATTAATCATATTCTAACGATAACTGTTTTTCCATGCAGGAGAATGATTTATGAATCCACTCAAATCAGTACGCGCAACAATAATTTCAGGATTTGTTTTATCGGTGGCGATTGCATTTTTAGTAAATAACGACGGAGATATTTTGGAAACCATCTATGAAAGAGGGTCTTTAGTAGTATGGCTACATGTCTTTTTCGGTATTACATGGATCGGTTTACTTTATTACTTTAATTTCGTTCAGGTACCAGCCGTTGGCGATGCTTTAGCAGATGAAGGAGGGCCTGGGCCATCAGCGATAAATAAGTATGTTGCTCCTCGCGCACTATGGTGGTTTCGTTGGAGTGCATTATTAACATGGATAACCGGTGCGACAGCGCTACATTATTATTTGCCTATGAGTTTACATGATGCGTTTATGCTTAAAGGGGGAGTAATGGGTGCTACTATAGGAGTAGGCGCCTGGTTAGGTACAATTATGTTATTCAATGTTTGGGCATTGATTTGGCCAAACCAGAAGAAGATTCTAGGTATCGTTGAAGCTAGTGCAGATGAAA
This sequence comes from uncultured Legionellales bacterium, assembly GCA_913045195.1. Lineage (GTDB taxonomy): Bacteria > Pseudomonadota > Gammaproteobacteria > Eutrophobiales > Eutrophobiaceae > UBA11869. The sequence goes on from CAJWQR010000057.1 coordinate 5,345, forward strand.
TTGCAAAAGCCAAAAATATTGCTTTAATGGCCTCTAGAACGAATAC
>CAJWQR010000058.1 GCA_913045195.1 uncultured Legionellales bacterium
TTTGTATACATCAAGAAGGTTATTACGAATTTTGTTTTGAAGTTCGATAAATTCTTGCTCACGATGACAAAGGTCAGGTTTTAGGAGTGATTGTCTGACACGCCGACTAAGTACGACAGGCCCTGGGTTAAGTAAAATACTCATTTTTAAAAACTACTATTAATATGGCGCATCATTCGTCTTAGCACTTCATTTGGTTTAACATTAGGTCTAGGAAGGTTTTCTATTGTACCAGAACAAATTTTTAGATGACCAAATGCAGGCCCCTCGTTTTTATTCAATAAAAATAATTCATCAATGAGTTCCATTTTATTGCCGCTCAAAACCATACTATAACCACACGCTTTAGCAATCATAGCAAGATTTATATTTTTTGAGACAGTAGATTGCCCGCCTGTTGAATCATGAACTTCATTATCTAATAAAATATGAATAAAATTGTTGCTAGCATAAGTCCCTATAGTTGCAAAATTACCCATACGCATTAGCCCCGCACCGTCACCATCAATAACAATTATTTTTAAATCTGGTCTTGCTAACGCTAATCCCAAACCAAAAGAAGAAGCACATCCCATTGAACCCACCATGTAGATATGGTTGACACGATCATTAATTGAAAATAATTCACGCCCTGTAAATCCTGTTGTAGCAATTAAAATTGAGTCGTCCGCAGAAGTATGGTTGATTATATGTCGTAATACGGTGTTGCGATCTAGGCGAGTTAATTTTTCATCAAATAGCGAACGTATTTCAGTTTCACTTTTAGTAATATCCTTTATCATTTTTTTATCTAATTTTCGCGGAGTAATAGAACCTTTCTTCATTATGAATGCATAAGGACGATGTTCTTTTGACATAAATTTTTCAGCACGTTGTAGTGCAGGAATTATTTCTTTTGTTTCACTTGGAAAAGTTTCTGATGGTATTTGCATTGTATTACATAACTTTTCTGTTATTTGACCCATTAATTCATGTTGCGGCTCATCTTTAACGCCAGGCTCACCACGATGAGTGACAATCATTAAAAATGGAATTCTGAAAATATAAGATAGAGAGGTTATAGGACTAACAGCATTACCCAGCCCGGAATTTTGCATCATAACAATTGAGCGCTGACCACCAATTACTGAGCCTGATGTTGTCGCTAATGCATCACCCTCATTTGTTGATGCAATATATTCTAATTCATTGTCATTAATTACGTAATTAATAAATGGAGTAAGAAATGAGCAGGGAACACCAGTATAACGGATAAACCCAAGCTCTCTCGCGGCTTCAATAAATTCTTTTGCCTCTATCAATATAGTTCTCTCATTATTTATTACTGAGTAAAATCACCAGCACGATCGATATCATCAATTGAATTTACGTCAAGCCAATGACCGCTTATGTAGTGGACATTAATTATTTTACCTTGTTCGATTATATAATTTAGTAAATCGGGAAGTGTTAATTTTTTGAAATTTGGAGAAGGCTTAAGTTCATGGATTGCCTCTTCTATCCAGTTTCTTCCTTCTTTTCTGACGCGCATCATTCCAATCCAGTGCCCAGAAGATTTTTTATTGTCTGTTCTAATTACGGAAGATAATTCTTTCAATATTATATTTTGCATAAAAGGCGAACGATCATCGTTTTGACTGCAGTAAGCGAGATCAGGTGAGCCTGTTATATTAGGATTATCTAGTGCAGAGTCGACAACAATAACGATATCTCCATCTACTTCGAGTAAGTCCCGAAGAATATGCTCTCTAAATAGTAAATCACCATAAGAAATTACCATATCATCATCAAAGTCATTTTGAGCACACACTAAGGATATTAGTTCATTGCCAATTTCATAGTCTTTATTGACTCGAATCTCGATTCCTGAAATATCTATTGATTCTGCTTTATAGCCCGCCACGACAATTGATTTATTAATACCTATTTTTTTGAATTTATTAACCGTACGGGCTAATAGCGCTTCACCACCGATTCTTATCATTGTTTTTGGTTTGTCATGAGTTAGACCATGGAGTTCGCTTCCCCTAGTAGCTGCCAGTATTATGGCGCGCGTATCTAGTTTTTCACCAAGATACTTTTCTTGGGCCTGACTAAGTTCATCGACACCTTGTAAATTAAAAATTTTCTCAACTGTGGTAATTTTATCTTCAATATCAGCAACTGATTCTGATTTAAATATTTTTTTACTATTTTTTATCATTTCTTTTGTTGACGACCTAATCATATGATTTGCCCAAATCACCAGGCTAATATTAGCTTTACGAAATGCATCAGTTGGTGTGCTATAGTATTTTGTTGGAACGATGACAAGTGGCAGACGATTTTCCCATTCTTTTGCAAATGCTAGTATTTCATCAGGCCTATGTGATTTACTATGGATTAATACCGCGTCAGCACCGGCTTCGCGATAAGCTTCAGCGCGACTAAGCGCTTCTTTCAAACCCCAACCCGCGATCAGTGCCTCAACTCTTGCAACAATGCAAAAATCATCATCAGCTTGACAGTCTTTACCCGCTTTTATTTTTCCGCAGAATTCATTAATGTCAGCTAAGGGTTGTTTATTACTATCAATAAAACTATTTGCTTTTGGGAATTGTTTATCTTCAATACAAACACCGGCAATATTACGCTGCTCAAGTTTTGTAACAAGCCTTCTCATATTATTAAAATTACCGTATCCAGTATCACCATCAAGTAGTATAGGTATTGTCGTTGCATCTGACATAAATTCAAGCATGTCAACTACTTGAGTCCAGCTTGCTTCATTACTATCACGCACTCCAAATTGCGCAGACATTGCAAACCCACTCCCCCAGATAGCTTTAAAGCCAGCGCGTTCAACGATAGCAGCAGAAATACCATTATGAGCCTCAAGTATGAATTCAAGCCCGTTAGATTTAATGATAGAGCGAAGTTTTTTGCATTTGGTAGACATATTTTTTGTAAATCAATTCTTGTTATTTATTATATCTTAGATAATTTAGGCATAATTTCTTTAGAGGCGCGCTCTATATCTTCGGGAAAATCTATTTCAATCCAGGGAATACCAGAAATATCCTCAAAACCAAATTTTTCAGGAAACTGAAGTAATGAATCACGTATTACTTCTTCATATGGTTTTTCATTCTTTTTTATTGCAATATAGTTATCGATTATTGAGACCAAAGATTTACCGATTGAATTATCAAATTTAAAAAACCCAACAGATTCTCCCTGAAAATCATATTTATGTTCGTTCGATATTATTTTTCTAAATTCATTAACTTTCCCATTTTTATCAATGCAAACTTTAACTGGTTCATCTCCATCAATAAAATTACGATCAAGTAAGAAACAGTTCTTAATTTTTGTGTTAATAAGCCGTTCAATTATTTTACTATCATACAAAACATCTGCATCCATTAGTATTAGTTCAGGCTCGTTCTGTAGTATTTCACGCGCACAATTTAGACTAAGCATACTTCCTTCGGTATATCGCTTATTCAGAATATAATGTATTGGCATCGTCAAGTCTTTTAGGTGCTCAATAATCATCTTTGATTTAAATCCAGTAACTATAATTATTTCATCAATATTTTGTATTTGTAGTAATTCAATATGACGTTTTAATAAGGTTTTTCCATTAAATTCTAGTAATGATTTAGGTTTATTATTTGAATATTTACCTAATCGGCCTCCAATTCCTGCAGCAAGAATAATTGCTTTCATAATCTTGTATTTTCTATTCCTTTTCCCTAGATTTTTTATAAATATCAATTAAATTTTGAGTAGATGAATCCACATCAATATTTTTTTCTTTTTGAGTAATATTTTTAGAAATATCTAGAGCCATTTTTTTCCCTAATTCAATGCCATATTGATCAAACGAATTAATTTCTAATAATAACCCCTGAACGAAGACTCGGTGCTCATACATAGCAAGCAATGAACCTAACAATTCTGGTGTAAGCACATCATATAGAATTGTTGTGCTTGGTTTATTGCCATCGATGTGCTGATGAGATTTTGCATTACTTTCACCTTGCATTAGGGCACGGCTTTGCGCTATACAGTTTGCTAGTAATAATTCATGATGTTTTTGATTTCCTTTTTTTGAGAGGGGCGCAAGAAAATCAATCGGTGTCATGTGTTTTCCTTGATGCAACAATTGACTGATACTATGTTGTGAATTTGTACCAATTGCCCCCCATGTGATTACTCCAGTCTTATAGTCGACTGTATTTCCATATAAATCTGCTGACTTACCATTACTTTCCATAAAAAGTTGAGACAGATAGGCAGGAAGATATTTCAGTGATTCATCATAGGGAATGAATGCCTGTGTTTCGACACCAAAAAAATTAATATACCAGTAATCAATTAGGGCGAGTGTGACGGGTATATTTTCTTCAGGGGTTTGATTCATAAAATGCTCATCCATTTTATGCGCCCCCAATAATATTTTTTCAAAATTTTCAAAACCAATAGCAAGAGCAATAGGAAGTCCAATAGCAGACCACAATGAAAATCGACCTCCCACCCAGTCCCATATTTTGAAAGTATTTTCTTTTTTAATTCCAAATTTTTCTGCTGCCTCTATGTTCGAGCTTACCGCAGCAAAATGCCTGCTTATTTCATTGCAACCCGATTTCAACATCCATGATTTGAGTGTATTTGCATTAGTGATCGTTTCAATAGTATTGAAGGATTTGGAAGAGATAATAAAAAGCGTTGTCTCAGGATTAATTCTTTTTTTTAGCGATTCTATTTGCTCATAGTCAATATTGGATATAAAAAAAGAATGAGTTTTGTTAACGCGGTATTGGTTGAGCGCCCTAACAACCATTTTTGGCCCTAAATCTGAACCACCTATACCTATATTAACAAAAGTATCTAACGGCTTATTAGTCCAGCCTGTTAATTTTTTATCATTAACTAGCGAGACAAATTCTTTTATTTTTTGAAGCTCATCTTCTATTTTTTTTATAATGCCACTATCTTCTAGTCCTAGTGCCCCCTCCGGTTTTGCCCTTAATGCAAAATGAAGCGCAGCTCGTTTTTCTGTTACATTGATTTTTTCCCCGCGAAACATCGCATCGATTGATTTTTTTATAT
>CAJWQR010000059.1 GCA_913045195.1 uncultured Legionellales bacterium
CGAAAATCAAATCGAATATTCAAAAAAAGTGTCGAATATTCTTCAAAACCAGGGTTTTAGAGTCGAACATGACTTGAGAAATGAAACGATCGGGCTTAAAATTCGCGACCACGCAATGCAACGTGTGCCTTACCAGCTTATTTTAGGTGTACGCGAGCAAGATGGAAATACAGTAACCGTGCGTACACGAGATGGAGAAGATTTGGGTTCAATGACTCTTGATAATTTAACTAAACGCTTGAAAGACGATATAGATTGTCTTGGCCGGATTAACCTGGAGGATTGATTTATCAGTTTAGAAAAAAAGACTCGTCTTAATGAGAATATTACATCGCCGGAAGTTAGGCTGATAAATGCTGAAGGTGAACAAGTTGGTGTAGTTTCAATTACTGAAGCGCAACAACTTTCTGAGGATTCTGAATTAGATTTAGTAGAAATAGTCCCTAATTCTGAACCACCAGTTTGTCGCATTATGGATTATGGTAAATATGCATTTGAGCAAAATAAAAAGAAACACGCTGCAAAAAAGAAACAAAAACAAATTCATGTTAAAGAAGTTAAATTTAGACCGAGTACCGAAGAAAATGACTATCAGGTGAAATTACAGAATCTTATTAAGTTTTTATCAAACGGCGATAAAGCTAAAGTAACCCTTAGGTTTCGTGGCAGGGAAATGGCTCATCAGGAATATGGCAGCAGAATGCTAAGTAGAATTCAGACTGATCTTGATGAGTATGGCATTGTCGAGCAATTTCCGAAATTAGAAGGCAGGCAAATGGTGATGGTATATGCACCAAAAAAATAAAAATCTAGAATTATATATGAACGGAGTTATATAAATGCCAAAAATGAAAACAAATCGTGGTGCAGCGAAACGTTTTTCCAGAAGTGCTTCAGGAAAATTTAAACATCGTCAATCACATCGTAGCCACATACTAACCAAGAAAAGCACTAAACGTAAACGTCAGTTACGCGCAACACTGGCAATACATGATAGCGACCAAAAGGCAATTGCCCGCATGGTTCCTTATTTATAAAGAGGACTTAAGATAATGCCCAGAATAAAACGCGGTGTTACCGCAAACGCCAGACATAAAAAAATAATCAGACAGGCGAAAGGTTATAGCGGTAGACGAAAAAATGTTTTTCGTGCTGCTACCCAGGCAGTAACCAAAGCAGGTCAATACGCATATCGTGACCGTCGACAACGCAAAAGACAATTTAGAGCTCTCTGGATTTCGCGTATTAATGCTGCAGCTAGAGAAAATGGGATTTCTTATAGCCGTCTTATTGATGGTTTAAATAAGGCATCAATTGAAATAGATAGAAAAGTCTTGGCTGATTTAGCGGTGTTTAATAAGGAAGCTTTTAGTTCATTAGCAAGTCATGCTAAATCTTGCCTGACTAATTAATCAATCATTAACTAATAGGATTGCAAAAAAGCCCTGTAAGAGGCTTTTTTTTTGTCGTATAACTTCTTAGGAGCAAAGACTTTCTCATGATTTTTATTGTATAATTCATTGAAAATGATAATAAAAAAGACATGCCATTTTTTTTGAATAATTTGGTTAAAAAGTGAAAGAAACCACTAAACTAAAAGAACAAGCATTATTAGAGATTAGCACTGCCTCTGATCTGAAGCACTTAGACCAGCTTAGGGTCGATTATTTGGGTAAAAAAGGTAGGCTTACTGAACAATTAAAAATGCTTGGAAAATTACCGGCAGAAGAAAGACCAAAGGCAGGGCAGATTATAAATGATGTAAAAATTGCCATTCAGAATGCATTAGAAGAACGAAAAAAGATCTTTAAGGACGAGCAGTTAAAAGAAATTATTGAGGAAGGATATGTTGATGTTACTTTGCCGGGTAAAGGAATAGGGCGTGCCGGTCTCCATCCAATTACATTAACAATGCAGCGGATTGAAACTCTGTTTCAGCAAATTGGTTTCGAAGTTGTAGATGGTCCTGAAGTTGAAGATGATTACCATAACTTTGAAGCATTAAATATTCCAGAGTACCATCCAGCAAGGGCAATGCATGATACCTTTTATTTTGGAGATGGCCGTCTATTAAGAACGCATACCTCATCAGTTCAGATTAGAGTCATGCAAAATGACACCCCACCATTCCGTTTCATAGCACCTGGACGTGTTTATCGATGTGATTCGGATATGACACACACCCCAATGTTTCATCAAGTTGAAGGACTTATAGTTGATGAAACGGTAACATTTTCCCAACTAAAGGGTCTTTTAATTAATTTTCTTGAAATCTTTTTTGAAAAGAAATTAAAAACACGTTTTCGTCCATCTTATTTTCCTTTTACCGAACCTTCAGCTGAGGTTGATATTATGAGTGAACAGGGCTGGTTAGAAATATTAGGTTGCGGTATGGTCCATCCTAATGTTTTAGAAAATGTCGGTATTGATCCAGAAAAGTATATGGGACTCGCTTTTGGTATGGGTGTTGAGCGTTTAGCTATGCTTTATTATGGAGTGGAAGATTTAAGGTTGTTTTTTGATAATGATTTGCAGTTTCTCGAGCAGTTTCACTAAAGTTTTGAAGATAAGGAAAATTTATTAAATGAAATTTAGTGAAAAGTGGCTAAGAGAAATCGTGAATCCCAAGGTTGATTCTGAAGAATTATCATACCAATTGACAATGGCAGGGTTAGAGGTTGATGGTATTACTAAAGCTTGTGAAAAATTTGATGGTTTATTTGTTTCTGAAGTGACATCAATAAAAAAACATCCCAATGCCGACAAATTACATATCTGTGAAGTCGATTGCGGCGAAAAAGAACTTTTAACAATTGTTTGTGGCGCCCCAAATGTCAAACAAGGAATGCACACTGTTTTGGCAAAAGTCGGAGCTCAATTACCAAATCAATCAAAATTAAAATCTGTACAACTAAAGGGTGTCGAATCGCACGGAATGCTATGTTCAGCGAGCGAAATTGGATTAAGCGATGAAAGTGATGGGATTATTGAATTATCTTCACTTGATCCGATTGGAAAATCCTTGAATGAGACTATAGGTGATGACGATAACATCATCGATATATCTCTTACTCCCAATAGAGGTGATTGCTTGAGTGTCTATGGAATTGCGAGAGAAGTAGCAGCAATTAATAAAATAGATTTCAACAATCATGAGATGAAAATCGCAGAGATAACGACAAGTACGGTTCGCCAAGTTAAATTATCAGCAAAGTCTGATTGTCCTCGATATATTTGTCGCGTGATTGAAAATGTAGATCTTGAAATTAAAACTCCATTATGGATGTCTGAAAAATTACGTTGTTCAGGTATTCAAAATATAAATATTATTGTTGATATTGCAAACTTTGTAATGCTTGAATTAGGTCAGCCGCTACATATGTTTGATAATGATAAATTAAAGAACACGATAGAGGTTCGTTTCCCAAAAGGTAAAGAAAAATTAAAACTGCTTGATGATACAGATATAGTAATTAATGCCGAGACATTATTAATAGCTGATGAATCCGGCGTTTTGGCAGTGGCTGGTTTAATGGGCGGTCTTGATAGTGCAGTTAGTAACCAAACAAAAAATCTATTAATAGAAAGCGCTTTTTTTAAACCAGAAACAATCATTGGTGAGGCACGTCAGTACGGTATACATACCGAATCATCCCATCGTTTTGAGAGAGGAGTTGACCCCGAGCTTCAACAAATAGCCATTGAAAGAGCATCAGAGCTCATATTAGTGCTTTGCGGCGGAAATGCAGGACCTATTGTAGAAGAGAAAAATGATATAGAAATACCAAAAAATAAAGAGATTTTATTAAGAGAAACACAAATAAAACGTCTTCTTGGTATAGATTTTGAGGAAAAATTCGTAGTCGATTCATTTATCAGGTTAGGGATGACTTGTAACCATATAAAAAACAAATGGAAGGTTATTCCTCCGTCTCATCGTTTTGATATAAAAATTGAGGCAGATCTTATTGAGGAATTAGCAAGAATTTATGGTTATGACACTATTCCTACTGGTTCATCTGTGAGTAGTTCGATAATAAAATCAACAAAATATAGTCATCAAATATTAAGTCAGATTCGCGAGATTTTAATTAATCGCAATTACCAAGAAGCGATAACATTTAGTTTTGTAGATCCAGATATCCATCGTTTGGTAGGTAGCAAAACAAAACCTTTAATACTTATGAATCCAATCGCACCAGAGTTATCAGAAATGCGAACTAGTCTTTTACCGGGATTGATTAACGCACTACAGCGTAATGTTAAACGACATAAAGAAAGAGTACGTTTATTTGAAACAGGACTGATTTTTGAGAATAAAAAAGAGCTTTTACAAGAACATCATGTTGGCGGTATAATATACGGAAATAATGAGCAAAAACAATGGGATAATGAAATATCATCATTTGATTTCTTTAATATAAAATGCGATATGGAGGTTGT
>CAJWQR010000060.1 GCA_913045195.1 uncultured Legionellales bacterium
GTTCTAGCTATATACACATTCTTTAAGAAAATAATTTATAAATCATAGACTCTAGTCCCACATTCGTGGGGTTTTTTGTTTGTGGGATGATGTGTAGACTTGGGAAGGGAATTAAGTAGATTGTATTTTATAAATTCTTATAATTAGAACTAGTGAGATATTTTTTAACTTTTATTCCAAGGATGTGTCTAAAAGGCAATCAATTTAAATTAAAAAAAGGTAAATCAATGAAATTTCTAACAATATTTTTATTAACTATTCTTGTTTCAATTCAAGCACAAGAGCTGAAACAAAAACCAGAAGTTTCAATTCAAGCACAAGAGCTGAAACAAAAACCAGAAAAGGATTCAAAATTTCTTGAAATAAAGGTTGATAATCCTGATTTACAGGCAGAAATCGATAATCTGAAGAAACAATATGATTCAGAATTAAATGAATTAAAAGTTCAGTTTAAAGAGCAAAAGAAATCACTGAGAAAATCTTACAAGGGGCGACTAAAGGAACTACGAAAAAGATATAAGAAACAAAAGATTAAAAAGAAAAATAAGAAATAATAATTAGCATCAAGCCCCGCACCAGCGGGGTTTTTTGTTTTCCCACTTTTGATTTGAAAAATCCTTACATTCCACTGTGAGGATTAGATTTATACTTGCAGTGTTGATATTCTCCAGTGAGTCTTTTGCAGAAACAGCGCGATATCGAGTTGTCTGGACCGGCGACCCATCTACAACTGCCACCATTGCTTGGGATCAAATACAAGGGGATGACCCGGTTCTGTATTATGGGACCAAAAACGTTAAAGGCGATCTGAAAAAATTTAAACATTTCACAAAACCCACACGCAACGTGCCTGACTATCGTGGCATGAATAATATGTTTGTGCGTCTCGAAAATTTGCAGCCCGATCAGGAATACTTTTTCGTCATTAAAGACAGTGAAGGTGTTAGTTCTCAATATTGGTTTCGCACGGCCCCGGATAAACCCAAGGCGTTTACGTGCATCGTAGGCGGCGATACCAAGAGTTATGGATCTGCGCTCATAGCAGGTCGTGAGTCCAATATGATGACCTCAAAACTGCGTCCCCTGTTTGTTATTTTTGTTGGTGACTTTAACTCGGGTAATGGCTTGCCATCATCCCGCTGGCAGCAGTGGTTTGACGATTGGTTTCTTCTGACAACGACCTACGATGAGCGACTAATCCCCATTGTTCCCGTACATGGTAATCATGAAGATGGCGATAAAACAGTGCTCCATCACCTCTTCGATGTTCCCTATCAAGGAGACAATAAAGAAAATATTTATTATGACATGGCATTCGGTGATTTCTTCTCCTTTTTGGCCTTGAACTCCCAAATTAACGCCGAAGGCGCACAAACTCATTGGCTCGAAGAGCATCTCAAAAAGTACAAAGATTACACATTTAATACCGCAGGGTATCACAAGCCCTTTTTCCCGCACACATCACGTAAGAGAGAAAACGAACATCTTTACAAATTATGGGCCAATCTCTTCTTTAGCTATGGCCTCGACCTTTCCTTTGATGCTGACTCGCACATCACGAAAATGACATACCCAATTAGACCAAGCAATGAAAAGGGTAGCCATATGGGATTTATTCGGGATGACAAAAAGGGTACGATGTATCTGGGCGAAGGAAGCTGGGGGGCAGGACCTCGTAGCACGGACGATCTTAAACCTTGGACACTTCGTAGCGGCGCATTCAATCAGATAAAATGGCTACATGTGTTCCCAGAGGAAAAAGGTAAACCAGCCCGCATCGATATACGCACTGTCATCACTGCAGATAAGACCGAAGACGGTCGCCTTATACCTTATTCACATGGAGTTGTCCCATTAAAAGAAGGTCAAGAATTTGATATCCCTAAAGGCATAAAGCTATTCACCACAGAACCCTATGGTGATGTAATTAGTTTTCCCTTTTCGGAAAAATAATTTGCTTTAAAACATAATCAAATAGATATCAACAAATGCCTATTGCCGCATGTAAAGCTTTAGGCAGTGGTGTAGTAGCAATATTGCTCTAGAAGTTTTCGGTACAAGGTGATTAGGCCTCCTTATTCTTTGGATTACATAAGACCACAAAGAGTAAAAGGCGGGGTAAAGTGGTTGGTTGTATGTGTGTCATTACATGTATCTTATTACTTTATTTAAACTTTGACTTTGGCCTTGGCCTCGATTTTGGAGGCGGAGGCGGTAATTGGGGAATGGGAGGATATTCCGGCCCATAACAATAATTAGCCCCGCCAAGTAGCGGGGTTTTTTGTTTCTCCCACATTGCTGGGTTATTTTTTGTAAATTTAGTGTAATTATTCAACGAGGAGTCTAAAATGAATGAACAACTTTTAACCAAGTCATTTGATTATAATCATTTAAAAGATATAATGAGAAACATTTTAGGAATATTCTTTTTACTTGTTGCCGTAATTGGTGCTTTAGGTATGGTAACCGAAATATTAGACTGGGATTTGATTGAGGATACATATTTACAATTTAATTCAAGAGCTGGTAGTGTTACATACAAAGGTGGATATTCTACTTCATTGGCACCGATTTATTATTCAGCCTGTCTATTTGTGGGGACTTGGCTTTTATATGGGAAAAAAGATAATTAAATAAAAAAAGGGGCAGTAATTAACCCACCCAAAGAATTTAAGCAAAGGAGGAAAAAAATACTATTAATACTACCATTACTACTTTATTGGTCTTGTGATGAACCGACCGAAGAAGATAATACTCCCCCTACAGTGACTATTACATCACCACAGAACAATTCATCGGTTTCAGAAGTGGTATCTATCACTTGTATGTCATCTTATAATGAGGGTGTTGAAAAAGTTGAGGATTTAGTTTGGACAGAAATAGATACAAAAGAACACTACAGAAGGGCTTTTGATTATGTTTATCCTAAATTATTGAAAATAGAAAATGAATAAAGATATAGAAAGAAAAATTCTTTTAAACCCGGGGCCAGCTACAACTACTGACACCGTAAAAATGGCACAGGTAATTCCTGATATTTGTCCAAGGGAAAAAGAATTCGGGGAATTAATGGCTGAAATACGCAAAGACCTATTGAAAATAGTGAATGCTAATCAAGAAAAATATAGTACTGTTTTATTTGGTGGTTCTGGTACAGCAGTCATGGAATCAGTTGTTTCAAGTGTTACTAGCAAAGAAAAAACACTTTTGATATTAATAAACGGTGCCTACGGGGACAGAATGAAAAAAATTGCAGAAACTTATTCTATACCTTATAGAATATTAGAATATGAATGGGGTAAAACAATAAACTTCAGCAAAGTGGAAAGTTATCTAAAATCGAACCTTGATATTGGTTATATCGCCATGGTACACCACGAGACAACAACTGGCATTATCAACTCGATTGAAAGTTTTTCTGAATTAGGCAAGAAATATGAGCATACTTTGATACTTGATGCTATTTCCAGTTATGCCGGAGTACCGATTGATTTAGAAAAAACACCCATTGATTTTATAATGTCAACATCAAACAAATGTATTCAAGGTATGCCTGGTCTTGGATTTATTATTTGTAATAAGAAAAAAATTTATAACCTAAAAAAAATACAGCCTAGATCATTTTATTTGAGCCTTTATGATGAGTATATAAATGTTACTAAAACAGGTCAATCAAGATTTACACCACCTGTACAAGTCATATATGCATTAAGAAAGGCAATAGATGAATTGTTTGTTGAAGGAGTAAAAAACAGATATAAAAGATATCACGATAATATGAATTTCTTAAGAAAAGGTTTAAAAGATTTGGGGTTCAAATTCCTATTAAAAGAAGAATGCGAATCAGGAATATTACTGTCTATAATTGAACCAACGGCTAGCAGTTATTCGTTCGAGAAAATGCATGATTATTTCTATGAAAATGGAATAACTATTTATCCGGGTAAATTGATAAATAATAATACTTTTAGATTAGCTATAATAGGTGACCTACAAAAAAAAGATCTACAAAAAATTGTTATGGAATTTAAATCATTTTTAATTAAATCATCACTTTATGAAAATATATACTCCTGAAGAATTAACGGATAGAAAAAATTATTTGCTGGGAACGCTTATCTTTTATTTAGGTGTAGGCATAGCTATTGAAATCGACAATGGTATTGCAATGGCAATTAGTTATGGAGGTATTGGCTATTTCTATTATGATTATAATGTAAAAAAACTTGAAGGTGCCAGTCTAAAAGATGCTAAAATAATAGCAAAAAAATATAATAATGATTTAATTCAAAGAATCTTTAATGAAAATGATTAATTACAACATCAAGCCCCGCATTCGTGGGAATTTTGTTCTAGATAGTGGTGATATTTTCCTAATGAATTGTTAATATGCAGTTACACTGGTTAGATATTACTACTCTTGTTGCT
>CAJWQR010000061.1 GCA_913045195.1 uncultured Legionellales bacterium
GAGCCCCGGATTGTGATTCCGGTCGTCGTGGGTTCGAGTCCCATCGTTCACCCCAATTTTATAGGGCCGTTAGCTCAGTTGGTAGAGCAGGGGACTCTTAATCCCAAGGTCATAGGTTCGAACCCTATACGGCCCACCATATCTTCATATTATTATTTTTCATGGAATTGATTGTTTCAAGGGTTTAAAATATTTTTTTAACTATAGCCATGAATATAAAAATTCTTAAGTTCCTGCTTATTTCGGTTTTGGTATTTTTAAGCGCTTGTGTTGGACCTACAACACAACGGGTCAAACCTAATGATGCGGCTGTTGCGATTGAAGCTGAGAAACAGCGTGAGATAGCACTCAAAGAGATGCTAAAAAGCCAAAATAGATTATTAAAAATCGGCGCACCCATTTTAAAAAAATCTTTATCTTTGTGTAAAGACAGGAAAAGGAAATCAATTGGAATAAGATATGCAAACAAATATGATTTTGAAGGGGAATACCAGGGAATTGCAATCTCTAAGCTGGGATTAGGCGAGGCATTAGAGATAACTTATGTCGTCGAATCAAGTCCTGCTGCAAACGTTGGTATGCAGGTAGGCGATGTTTTACTATCGACCAATGACAAGAATGTGCCAATTGGCAAAAATGCGTCCAAAAACTTTTCAGATCTTTTGAAAAAAGAAATCAAAGATAACGCAGAACTCTCATTTCAAATTATACGTAATGACATAACCGAATCATTTACTGTCACGCCTGCTGAAAGTTGTGATTATCCATTAATTGTAACGAGTGACGATACTGTTAATGCTTTTGCTGATGGTAATAATATATATATAACACAAGGCATGATGGATTTTACAAAATCGGATGATGAACTTGCTTTAGTTGTTGCACATGAGCTTGCGCACAATGCAATGAGACATATTGACGCAAAAAGAACAAATGCCATGGGAGGTTTCGTGATTGATATGTTAATTGCAGTTTTGACGGGAATTGATACGCAAGGCATGTTTACGCAAAACTTTGCTCAGGCATATAGCCAGGAATTCGAATCAGAGGCAGATTATGTTGGGTTATACATGTGTGAATCTGCAGGATATAACATATCGGATGCAGCTTATTTTTGGCGACGAATGGGGGTTAAGCATCCAGGCTCGATTGACAAAAATCATGCCGCATCTCATCCGTCCACACCTGAAAGGTTCGTCTCAATTGAAGATACCATAAAGGAAATAGAAAGAAAGAAAACTACGGGTGAGGCATTAATGCCAAATATTGACGAGAACGCATTAGATGGCAGAGATCCTCCGTCAGCTACGCCTGCAAACAAGATTGGTTTTTGATATGTGGTAAATATGTCTCAATCCAATAATCCATTTCAAAAAGTTGGTATTGCCTTATTGGTGATAGGGATTATGGATATTGGGTATATGATTTATTCTATATTTAACGGATTTAGTTACACGTCGAGTTTTAATATCTTTGCTGTTGTTGCCGGCATCTTTTTAATTAGAGGGAATCTTATCGCCGCACTTATCACTCGTTTTTTTGTAACGTTTTTTGCTGCTCTTGTATTTGGCATTGTAATTTTATATTTTTATTTAACACCAATTGATTTAATTATGGTGCAAATCAAATTACAAAGCACATCAATACTATCATTCGCTCTAATTCTTAGTTGTGTTATCGCAATTTTAATTTGGATGTGTATACAATTTTCTACAAGTGAATCCATTCAGGCGTTTATAGGTGGAGGTTATAAATCGACTGTTCCTAAGTTAATAAGTTTTTCTGCGGTAGCAGCCGGGACCCTGTTAATGATATTGATCGGGGTATTTTTTAATTTTTTCTATAGCAGTGAAGTAATAACAAAAGCGGTAAAGTCAGCCCAAGACCAATATGGTAATAATTACCAGTATCATGTTACTAGTTTTAATATTGAAAATGATTATGGAATTGCCACAGTGATTGCATATAACAATGAAGCAATAAAAGTAATCGAGGTAGAGTGGTAGGTATATTTTTTGTAATAATACTGATAAATCAGGTTGGCCATGGATTGGTCTTATGCCACTACTAATGTATGATTGTTAATTAGATTTGGTATGAAAATATTTACAAATGAGATACATACGACATAAAAAGCAAATAGGTTTTACCTTGATTGAATTGATGGTAGTGATTGTCATTGTTGGCATTCTGCTAGCTATTGGTATTCCTTCATATAATGTAATGAGAAATAATAATTGTCTTGTCACTAATGCCAATAGATTAGTCGCCACACTTCAGTATGCGAGAAGCGAAGCGGCAAAAAGAAATGCAACTGTTTCAATACGAGCGAGAAACGGTGCGTGGCGTGCCGGCTTTGAAATTATTACAGATGAAGTGGATGCAGATGGTGATGGAGTGTGTACTGGGGTAGAGGACCACGATAACAGTATTACAAGAACTGGTGGCACCGCGCCTGGTGGCGCATGCGATTTAGGTGGAATTCTAAAAGTTGTTGAACTTGGGTGCGGCGATGCAGCCAATTTTGCACGAGGACTTCAGGTAAGTCATACAACAGTTGACGATGTCACCGGTCAATTAATTAGCTATAGTTCTAGCGGTAGAATTAATGCCCAAGCAATTGGCGGTGTATTTCAAATTTGTATGGCAAATTTTTTAGGCACAGAGAGAGGAAGGGAAACCAGGATCTCCAGTATCGGCAGACCTCAGACTTACTTAGTAAATATTGATGGTTGTAATCCTTTTACCAAGCCATGATTAAATACCAAAACATAACGAGTGAATCAGGGTTTACCCTGGTTGAAGTGCTGGTTGCGTTATTGATTGTTGCGCTTGGTATGTTGGGCAATGCGATGTTGCAATTACAAGGCATGAAAAATAGTAATGATGCTTATCTTCGAAGTCAGATTGGTCTTTTTGCTTATGAAATTGCCGATAAAATTCGCGCCAATCGTGAATGTCAGAATGCATATTTGACTCAAGGATTTTTTAGCGTAGCAAGCCCCTATGTTGTTGGCACGAGTACTGCTGGTGCTTGTGATGTCACTAGTGCCCTTGGAAATGCGGGGATGGTTAATGAAATAGCATGTATGGGAGCGACATTAGAACAAGGACTTCCGCCGGGTTCGCAAGCCTCAATCTTTAGTGCGGCCGTCGTGCCGGTTGGCGCGGCCAGAGCTATCAATATCTTTACATTTAGGGTTATCTGGACTGACCGTGATGGCGAAGTTCATACGATGGATTATACTTTTGATCCGGGCGCATGCGCTAATGCAGCGGCATGTAATTGCGTATAATTGGCAGAATAAAAATTAATCGATAAAATCCAATATAATGTTTATTTCATTACGACAAAAACAAAACGGTTTGACATTAATCGAACTTATGATCGCGATGTTACTGGGAACATTAATGATTCTTGGTGCGACAAGTATGTTTACGGCCAATAAACGTGTTTATAAAGAAGTTGATTATCAAGGTAGATTGGCAGAAAACGCACGTTTTGCAATGGAAATAATGATTCGAGATTTACGCATGACAGGTTTTATTGGTTGTGCTATTCAACAGGACGTCGTAAACGATCTTAATGTACGTATCGGGACCGTCCAAAACCCAGCCGCACTTTTAAGTTTTATGGCATTTACAAACGGTGCTGTTCAGCCTAATTCAATTGAAGGTTCAGAAAGCGGAGCTGCGTGGCAGCCGTCAGGAAGCACCGATGCAACAGTTGGCGGTACCGCAGTATTTACTGGCGATACCCGGGTCGCTACCTTTGGCGACGCAACAGCTGTTACCATGTTAGCCGCGAGCGATGGTTTTACCGTTCGCTTTTTGGAAGATACAAATACTAATGTTTGCGCCAATATGGCTAATGCTGCCGACAACATTACTGCTCAAGCTCAGGCGGGCGCTACTATTGCCGGGGGAACATTTCTTAGTGGTGGCGTATATGCTGTGACAGATTGTGAGGCGACTAATATTTTTCAGCTCGGCACAAATCAACCAACAAGCCCATTTGTTTTGGACCATACAATAGGCGGTGGTCCACCAGGTAATGTTTCCGGCACATTAAGTAAGCAATATACCGTTGCAGACACGACTAACTGCTCAGCATCGCCCGCTGATATTATGGTTTTTCGTGCACGACGTTATTTCGTGGGACAAGATCAAAACGGCAGCCCGGGGCTTTATCGTCAAGTTTTTGATGCCAATCCAAATAACGCCAACCTATTTGAAGAGTTTGCGGAAAGATTGATTGATGGCGTAGAAAATATGCAAATTCTCTATGGC
>CAJWQR010000062.1 GCA_913045195.1 uncultured Legionellales bacterium
AAATTCTCCATATATCTAGCCATTCTAATCATAATTGTTTTAATCATAGTTTTTATTAATTAACCAATAGATGATTTTCAATCAAAAGAATTATTTAAATAAAAAAGGATCCCCTGGCATTATGTTGATCAACTCTCTATTATGATTCACAAGTAGCATTATTTATAATCAAAACAATAATAAAGGGCTATGCCCTATTTATCTTCATCGTCAATTTAGCTATTTTTTCACACTAATAATTAATCTTAGTCTTCTAAACTAAATCCCTCTAGGCAACAATAACTTATCGAGTACTTACAAAAAAATACACTTACCATTTTTTCTGACAAATAATTGCCATTGAGCAAAATATAGTCTGTAAGTCATACATTAATAATCACGTACTTATTCCTTCCATAACTCTAATAAGAAATAAAAATATAGTTTCTTGCAAATAAACTAGATTACAGTATTTATTGCTGGAAATACTTGCCAATAACCATTGAAATTGCTTACGTCTAGGGGGGTTCCATATAAATTACTTAAAACATTTGATTTCATTTTTTGTTCTGGGGGACCATCTCCAATAATCTTGCCTTGACTTATGAATAGAACCCTTTGTATTTCATCTACAATTGATTCTACTTGATGAGTCACCATCAGGATCGTCGTAGAGGCCTTAGATATCCTTCTAATGATTTGTAATGTCTGGTGTCTTGCTTTTAGGTCCAGTCCATTGGTTGGTTCATCGAGAACTAATATTTCTGGATTATTTATCAGTGCTCTTGCAATTAGTAGTCTTCGCCGTTCACCATCGGATAGCTGACCGAAAGCCCTTGGCGCATATTGCCATAATTCTAATTCCTCCATTATTTTGCGCACTTTATTTATTTGAACACCACTCGGTTTGTGGTTACGACCAATACCGATAGAACCAAATAGGCCTGATAACACAATGTCTCTTCCACTAATTGATCCAGCAGTTCGTAATTCCAGCTCAGTTGAAACTACTGCAATTCGCTTTCTAAGCTTGGTTAAATTTACTGTCTCACTACCAAATATTTTCAAGCTTGATCCAGTCTTAACAACCGGATATAGACTGCGATTTATCAGCTTCACAAGAGCACTCTTACCAGCTCCATTAGGACCTAGTATTACAGTGTTCTCTCCAAACTTAAGACTAATACTTAGATTTTTAAATACCTGCCTTGGCCCTAACCATGCTTCCACTTCCTTAAGTTGTAGCCAATAATTTTCTGCTAGCATTTCCTGATAATTTCGAATCTCTTCATATATTCTAGTACGCCACTTAAATCTTTTGTCACTATTAGAATTTGATATCAATCAATTCTAAACCATTAACCATATTTCTCAGAATCACAACTAACTCTTGATTGCCATAATTTTATCTGCTTGCTAATACCTAACCAAGAGTTAGCCTTTATTAACACATGCTCTCTCTAATCCTTCTCAATTTACAAACTTGAAATCTATCATATATACAGGAAATCAATAAAAATTCGATCAAATAAATCTAATGTCCTCTCCTTATTACGATCTTAATAATATTAAATGATTCCAGCTATATAAGCCATGAATTTACTAAAGAAATTTCTTCATATGCCAAGGAGTATTATTCTGCTAAAATTGATATAGTATTTCTTCAGCAGATACGTGTTTCTGAATGCCTGCTTTTGATACATGTATTCTTTTGAGCTGAAAATTCACCATTTTTTTTAAATTGATGAAGGAAACAATATTTTTTCGTATTTCTGCTTGGACCACATTCTTTTTTTCTTGTTACACTTGGTGGCTTCTATATAATCAAGGAACTGGCTGGTGGATTGGTTTAGGAGTAATACTTCTAATTACTCTACTTACATTGATAATGGGGCCAAAGAGCATAATCAGGATGTTATATATACCTAATATTAGCTATCCAGTCTCTAGAGTTATTATAGTTATATCAGCCATTGGATTCTTCTTATCTGCTTTAATAGGTCTATTAAATCTAGTCTCTCAATTACCTATCAACGACAATAATAATTATATATTGCCTATATTAATCATATCACTTGTATTTGCAGGCTCAGCGTTTGGAGTCTTTCATTCTGATAATTAATTTCATCTTCATATTAAATTTGCCTTCAAGGTCTAATCAATTAAATTCTAAGACAATATTTCCTAGCCTTTACACGTGTCTATTAAACCACTAATATATAGCAAATTTTTTCGCATCATTATCAATGTGGCACCTTTATTGGATCAATGAGTACCTGAATGCGATAAAATGAGGCCTATTAGGAAGGAAATCATGCTTTAGGTGTTTACATCTAAGTATTACCCATAAATCATATGTTGAATGCTCAAATATTAAGCGAATCTTAGCAAGTATGTTTTAGAGATAATATTTTACAAAATCTAGGATCCTTGAAGGGTTGGAATATTGCCGATTGGTTTCAGTTTGCACCAAATTCGACCTTTACTGTCAAAGGCCAGCGGACAATGGTACTATGGTATCATATATACCTTTCTACACGTTGATATGGTCCAAAGCTCTACGGCTTCAGTTCAATCAGTAATCTCAAATGAGCAACCAGCTCCTAAATTACTGGGCTGGTATGCTGTCTGCGTCAGCAACTCATTAAAGACTGATTATTTATATTTCTTCTCTGTATATAATGAACAGTTGATTTTATATAGGGATAAGGAGTCTCAGGCTGTATGTATAAAAGATTTATGTACACATCGTGCGGCTTCTTTTCAAGGTGGTGAAATTAAATCTGGTGAAATTATTTGCCCTTATCATGGGGCTAAGTTTTCATCCGACACCAGTAGTAAATTTCCCGATAAAATCTGCTGTAATAGTATTGTAGACACGAATTATGATACCTATGCCCAAAATATTCAACTCTTTCAATATCCTTGTGTGGAAAGGGATGGTTATATCTATATTTATTATACTGGCAAAGCAACTAAAAATCTTGATGATGTCAAAATACATTCGACTTTGGAAGATTTAGAGTATACACCTGAATCCTATGGCTTTAATACATCTGATTACGCATATGAAGAAGCAATACTTGACTTTAGATGTGACTGGTCGCGTATTATTGAAAATCATCTTGATATTCTACATATCTTCTGGATGCATGGTAATTCACTACCTGGCAATCAAGTTAATCGAAAAACAATAAAAAGCTTTAATCATCAATTCACAAAAACAAGAAACTATATTAAATGTACATATACTAGTAAGGATAAGGAAAACACTGAATTTATAACGCAAGTATTTGTGCCACCAGGTCGGATTTATATGTATAGGGAATCACCAGAAAGTGCACGATATATTCAAGTTTTAGATCATATTCCATTGGCAAATAATCGTGCTCGTGTAATTGTAAGACATTACCGTAAGTTTTTGAAAAACAAACTTTTATGCAAATTAATTCTTTTTAGTTTACGCCAACGTTCGATTTTCTACAGTATATTTACAGAAGATTACCTAGCATTAAAAGCTCAGACTTTTAATAAACAAATGGGTTATATGAATCCAATGTATATGAAGCTTTTGGCTGAGGATAAAGCTATAAGTTGGTATTGGGATTGGTATGAGAAATCACTTAAATCTGATTGCCCATGGGATTTAAATATATTGACTGCAAATACAAACTCTATACATGAACAAGAAACTATGTTTTATCCACCCGAAAACCCTAAACTTGCGAGGATCGTAGAAAATCGATTTAGATTAAGACTATTGCTTAGATTAACTATTTTCCTAGTGTTTATTGCCCTAGTCTTTATTTTATTTTCTAATTAACTTTAATTGCACTGTATGCGACATTGATAATATTTTGGCATACTTGCAATTAGAACCCGTAAACTTTAAAAAACTAATTGATTTCATGTATACATAGGCAACTTGCATAGCCCCTCTTTTTTGCTAATTGTTTTATTTAATAATCTATTCCCTTTCGCTTTGTTGATAATGTTTAAATGATCTTTTTCCATCTCGAATCTTCTTGAAAATATCTATTTAATTCAAGGAGCATGAACTATAAGCTATGATCTAATAGGGTTTTAATTTAACCTTACATGCCAAATATAGTTATATATTATTTTATTTTTAGCATTTGATTCATTCCCATCCCTTC
>CAJWQR010000063.1 GCA_913045195.1 uncultured Legionellales bacterium
ATTTATCCAATCTTGATATTCACCCGACATAATATGACGCCACCAATCTTCATTGTCTAAGTACCATTTAATGGTTTTATCGATTCCTGTTACAAAACTTTCATCTGGTTTATAACCTAATTCACTATTACTTTTAGTTGGGTCTATTGCATAATGGTGATCATGGCCTAAACGATCTTTTACATAGGTAATTAGTTCTCGTGCTTTTTTACCTAGGCAAACAGGTGCATTAGGGTATTGTTTTTTAAGTTTTTCACTTTCGCTTAATCTTTTATCTACTGTATCACAAACTAAATTGACTATATCAATATTGGCCCATTCATTTATGCCACCAATATTATAGGGCTCTCCTCTTTTTCCTTTACGAATAATGAGATCAATCCCTCTTGCATGATCATCAACATATAACCAGTCACGAATTTGTTGTCCGTCACCATATATGGGTAAGGCTTTGCTTTCTAATATATTGCTGATAACAAGCGGTATGAGTTTTTCTGGGAACTGGTAGGGACCATAATTATTTGAGCAATTAGATATATTCGTATTTAACCCATATGTTTCCTGATAAGAGCGAACAAAAAAATCAGATGACGCTTTACTCGCTGCATAAGGTGAATTTGGTGCATAAGGGGTGTCTTCCCTAAAAGGTGGATCGTTAGGTTTTAACGTACCGTACACTTCATCTGTTGAGATATGTTGAAATAAATGACTCATACTGGGATTTTCATCTAACCAAACTGTTTTTGCCGCTTTTAATAATTCATGCGTACCTTTTACATTCGTTTCAATAAAGGCATCTGGGCTGGTAATAGAACGATCAACATGTGATTCAGCAGCGAAGTGTACAATGGTGTCTATTTTTTCTTCGCGTAATAGTTTTACGGTATTGTCGTAATCTAAAATATCGGCATGAACAAAACGGAAATTGGGGTTACCTTCTGCAGGCTTAAGGTTTTCAACGTTACCTGCATAGGTTAGTGCATCAAGTACAACAACACGATTAGTTGGGTATTCTTTTAACCAGTAATGGACGAAGTTTGAGCCAATGAAGCCTGCGCCGCCAGTGACAAGTATATTGGTTGGGCAGTATTGATTGTTGTTGCTCATTGTACTTCCGTTATTTTAATTCTGTTAATACTTGGTTTAGTGATTCTTTCCAGCTTGGCATTTCTATACCAAAAGTATTTTTTATTTTTTCGCAATCTAGCATTGAATTCGCTGGTCGTTTAGTGGGATCTTGGTACTCGGCTGTTGTGATTGCGTTTACTTTAATATCTTTTTCAATTAAACCTTGTTCTTTAGCTTGCTTTAATATTTCTTTTGCAAAGCCACACCAGCTTACTTTTTCGTCACCACAATAATGGTATGTGCCCCACTCTAACGTTTTCTCTTTTTGATACTGTTCTGCTAATATTATTAACGTTTTCGCGATATCTTTTGCGGGTGATGGCCTACCAAATTGGTCTGCGACGACGCTTAATTCATCTCTATCTTTCGCTAACCGCAACATAGTTTTAACAAAGTTATTACCTTGTGCACCAAACACCCAGGCAACCCGTAAAATAATATGTTCTGGTAGTGTTTGACGAATGGTTTCTTCGCCTTGCCATTTGCTTATTCCATATATACCTAATGGTGATACAGCATCATTTTCACTATAGGCTTCTGACTTTGTTCCATCAAAAACATAATCGGTTGAGATATGTAATAACGGAATATTTTTCTCTTTAGATACTGCAGCTAAATTCGCTGTACCATCTCGGTTTATTGCATAGGTAATGTCTTGTTCTTCTTCAGCCTTATTTACTGCAGTGTACGCTGCGGCATTAATCACTAAATCTGGCTGGTGCACTTCAACATAACTTTCAATGTTTTTAAGTTGCGTTATATCAAGCTCAGTTTGACCAGCCGCAATAACATCAAAACCACGTTGATTAGCAATACTAACGAGTTCTTTCCCAACCTGGCCTTGTGCACCGGTAATCAAAATTTTCATTTTAACTTTCGGCTCTCATTTCTACTTCGGTCATAAAATCTTTATAAGCGGGTAATTTTTCAGCTGGTTGATCTTTTAACTTCACATTTTGTTTATCTTTATCTGAGAGAGAGATTTTTTCTGCTATTTCAGCGATAGACCAGTCAATGTTTAAATCGGGATCATCCCATGCAATACCTTGTTCTGATTCAGGATGGTAATAATCGGTACATTTATAAATAAAATCAGCAGTTTCTGATAAGACAACAAAACCATGTGCAAAACCCGGTGGTACGTATATCATTTTAATATTGTCTTCATTGAGTTCTGTGCCGTACCATTGACCGAAGGTAGGTGAACCCGAACGCACATCCACCACCACATCAAAAACAGAACCTGCTGCAACACGCACTAACTTCCCTTGTGTTTGTGTCATTTGATAATGCAGACCACGCAAAACACCCTGGCTTGAACGTGTGTGGTTGTCTTGCACAAAATGCGCATTGATACCGGCTTGTAGCAGCACATCTTCACGGAAGGTTTCTAAGAAAAAACCACGTTTATCCACATAGACTTTTGGCTCAATAACAATCACACCGGGTAAGTTTGTTGTAATAATATTCATTGATATTTAATTAATTCTGTCTTGTTTGAGTAAAGACATTAAATATTGACCGTAACCACTTTTCAATAAGTGATTTGCTAGCTTTTCAACTTGAGCTGCGTCGATAAAACCTTTCATAAAGGCGATTTCTTCTGGGCAAGCAATTTTTAAACCTTGGCGTTCTTCCATGACTTGAATGAAGTTTGATGCTTGTAAAAGGGATGCATGAGTTCCCGTGTCTAACCATGTATATCCTCTTCCCATCACTTCTACATTGAGGTCGCCACGTTCTAGATAAACTTTATTAACATCAGTAATCTCAAGTTCGCCTCGATGTGATGGTTTAATGTTTTTTGCAATTTCAATAACATCATTATCGTAAAAATAAAGTCCAGTTACTACATAATTGCTTTTAGGGTTTTCAGGTTTTTCTTCAAGATCGATTGCGTTTCCATTTTTATCAAAATCAATAACACCATAGCATTCTGGGTCTTTTACATAATAACCAAAAACACTCGCGCCCTTTTCTTTCTGCATGGCATTTTCTAGTAATTTATCCATTCCATGACCATAGAAAATATTGTCACCCAATACTAAACAAACATTATCATCACCAATAAATTTCTCTCCAATGATAAATGCTTGGGCTAATCCATCCGGGCTAGGTTGTGCTTCATAAGTAATATTTAAGCCCCATTGATTTCCTGAGCCCAATAGATTTATAAATGACTGTTGGTCATGTGGTGTAGTGATAATCAATATATCTTGAATCCCTGCCAACATTAATATGGACAATGGATAATAAATCATCGGTTTATCATAAACAGGTATAAGCTGTTTACTTAGAGAATGCGTTAGTGGGTGTAGGCGTGTGCCTGAGCCGCCAGCTAAGATGATGCCTTTTGTTTTCTTTGTCATAGTTCCAACTGTAAATAACGTTATTACAAACCTTCAGATATACCTGATAAATTTGAGTATCAACAACTTCCCATTGCCACGCATGTTCAATGATTGTAGATAACTCACTTAATGTCAATTTGTTGGCATTGTTCTGCCACTAAGAATCGATGTTCGGCATTACAAATGATAATCGGATCTGTAAGGTTCTCCAGTCCATTAAGACGCAGGATGGTGTTATCACCCACCAGCGGTAAATATTATTTAGGATATTGTTTGCGAGACAAGGGCCAAAGGCGTGTGCCTGAGCCACCTGAGAGGATAACTGGGGTTACTTGCATTGCAGATCAAAAATTAAGGATTCAGTAAATATCATTTTTCAATTGGTTAATATTGACAAGTTTTGTAAAGTTTTATCCAAGGTTTATTAAGAATGATAATGGCTATTATCGCTTTTCATTAGCCATTTCTTCGGATTTAAGTTGCAGATCATTGATCTCTTTTTTTAGTATTTCATATTCAGTAATCTTTCTTTTTAGAAATGAAATAGTTAGTCTTGCTTTCTCATCAATTCCTTTTGGTGTAAGGAGATAAGCATAGCCCACTTTGTTTGGATTATGAGTAAAGTTTGTTAGTT
>CAJWQR010000064.1 GCA_913045195.1 uncultured Legionellales bacterium
ATTAACTACTATTGATATAAAAATCGACAAGGTTCTTGATAAACAAAATGTCAACTTCTATAACCCTGAAAGCGCTTTTGAAACAGGCGACTTTCATAGAGTAAAAAAATTAGATACAACGAGTGTTAATAATATCAAAGCTGTTAGTGCTACACGATCAGTAATGATCAACCCCGGTCTAACTAAAAAAACTTTTAGTAGTGTTAGCGGGACAGTAACGATCATTGCGCCAAAAAATATCAAAACGATTACTTTCGCCCCGGAAGAAATTAATCAAGAAAAAAATGCTGTGGGTAACATGGTAAAAATAGTGAAAAGCGAGCAAGTTAACGAAAAAACATATAATGTAAAGTTTGAATTTAATAATAATAATACTTTTTTAAAAACGGAAGCCTACGATGCTAATGGAGAGAAAATTTCTAGCCCTAGTTCTAGTTACAATAAGGGATGGCGTAGTATGAATTTTACAAGTACCCCAAGTAAAATAAATATCTTTGTCTCTGAAAGTATAGAAGAAAGTACATATCCATTTTTATTGAAAAAGTAATATTTTCTAGCGGAGAAATAATATGACTAAAAATACAGCAAAGAATATTGGGTTAGCCATCAATCTATTTATTGTATTTCTATTTACTTGTGCTGATGACTATCTCTTCAAAACTGCAAATCTAGAATATTTTAAATTTGAATTCAAAGATTCTTTTCTTTGGAATATCTCCCATAAGATTCTTGATGGATTTTTACCCGAAATGGTAATAGCAGGAATAGTTGCGGCCATTACCGCATACCTCCTTTACCTTTCGTGGAATTGTAGGGCATGCACCGGAAGTCTAATTAGAAAAATAACCGGAGATTCATAATGGAGATTTTTCTCAGCATTATAGGCATTTTAGTTGTAGTTTCTTACTTATGGTATGCCGGTATTATTGGCAAAAGAAATAAAAGTCAGGAGGCTTTATCAGGAATTGATGTTCAATTAAAAAAACGTTCTAACCTGATTCCTAATATACTGAAGATTGCCCAGAAGTTTCTGCAACATGAAAAATCACTGCTAACAGAAATTACAGAACTTCGCGAACAAGCAGATAAAGGTTATGACAAAGCCAATAAAAATTCGGTTCAACAGCATTTGCAAGTTTCAGAATTACTAGCAGGAAAAATGGGTCAACTTATGGTGCGAGTTGAAGCTTATCCTGATCTTAAATCTGATCAAACTATGGTCCAGGCAATGCAGACCTATAATGAAGTTGAAGCACAAATTGCTGCAGCTAGACGATTTTATAATTCTGCAGTTACTGCGCTTAATAATTCCGTTCAAATATTTCCTGGAAATATTATTGCGAATATGGTGGGAATTTCAGAGATGCCCTTTTATGAAACTGATGATGCGGCACGAGCACCTGTTAATGCAGACGACTTTCTAAAGTAGATATATTTCAAGAGTTTAAAAATAAATTGAATGCAAATTAATTTTGGCAATTTATCTAATTTCAAATCCAGTTTCCGCCATTACGAAATTGGAAACTTATTTAGGTTAATTAAAGATAACAACTACCCAACATTAGGCCTCGAATTCTCATTTACTGATCAAAAAGATACAAAAAAACCTTTCGAGGATCATTACAGAAAATATATTCTGCCGCACGTTGAGGTGTTTGAACTAAAACGTATTGAAACATTACGAAGTCTACGTAAACGCAGCATAACAGCTATTCCATTTCAAATTATCACCGTCATTACCACCTTTGCTGCTATTTATTATTTGCCAAAAGGTGATGCCACTCAGGTCAGTTTAGTTATTGGATTTATGGTGTTTGCAGCTCTGGGGTACTGGTCGCATAAACCAGTCAGAAAATATGCAGCGAATGTAAAAGCAGAAGTATTTCCTGAAATATTTCGATTCTTTGGTAAAGACTACCTATACAATGAAGTAAGCCCATTAAAAATGGAGCTTCTTGAATTTTCTGGCATTATTCCCTCATACGATTCTTGTCATCTTGAAGATTATGTAAAAGGAGACTACAAAGATATAACTTTAGAATTGACCGAGGCCAGACTTCAAGAAACAAGAGGATCAGGAAAAAATAGACGTACTGTCACGGTGTTTAATGGTATTTTTGTGCTTTTGGATATGAATAAGGACTTTTCAGGTAAAACGATTGTAAAAAAAGATATTGGAAAATTAGGAAACTGGTTTTCAAGAAAATTTAGTAAAAAATTATTTTCTAAAGCCATAAACCTTGAGAACGTAAAACTCGAAGACCCTGTTTTTGAAAAAAAATTCGAAGTTTATTCGACCGATCAAGTAGAGGCGCGTTATCTCTTAACCACAAGTTTTATGGAACGACTACTTGAGCTATCCAGCTTATTTTCTAAACAGGGTGTTATTCAATGTAGTTTTTACCTAAATAAACTACTTCTTATGATTCCCTCTGATAAAAATAGATTCGAAGTCGGTTCGGTTTTTCAACCCGCAACATTTATTGATGATATTAATCATATCCTAAAAGAAATGGCGATTATTTTTCAAATTATAGATATTTTAAAACTAGAACAAAAAACAGGCCTATAAACCGATTTAATATTGCATCGAATACTTTTCATTAGTATTTAATTTGATTAATATAAATATTCTATGAAGAATTTTTACCCCACATTATTTGTATCTTTTCTGTTACTCTTCAATACAGCAATAGCCAAAGAAGTCAGTGAGTTATTAGAAAATAATGGAAGAATGTATGAACCAGGTCACGAAGAGCCATATACTGGTAAATACGTAATCTACTTTGAGAGCGGTCAAAAACGCTACGAAGGCAATTTTGTAAGCGGGAAAATGGAAGGAAAACAAATCAAATGGCATGAAAACGGACAAATGTCATACGAGGCAAATTTTAAATATGGTAAACAACAAGGACCATACATTTTTTGGTATGAAAACGGACAAAAATCATACGAGGCAAATTATAAAAAAGGCAAAGAAGATGGAATTGTGACATCGTGGGATAGAGAAGGAAATATTACTAAAACCGAAATACTTGAAAATGGTAAAGTGATTAAAGAAATAAAATAATTTCTACTCAAATAATAAAAATAATAATTCATAAAACTTCAAAATGGAAAAAAATAGTCTCTCTTCTGTCCGTTGTGTATTTCTAATGTTAATTCAACTGATAACCTTTAATTGCTGGGCAGATTTATCTGATTTAAAAGTTTATTCTCCAATCGTTGAAAAAGGAAAAATGGGGCTTGAAATATTAGGAAACACGACAATCGATGATGATGCTGCTCAGGATAGATTCCAATATCATGAACTTGAATATGAATATGGTGTTACTGATTGGTGGGCAACATCTTTCACAACAAGTTTAATTAAACCGTCAGGAGAATCATTAAAATATAATATTCTTGGTTGGGAAAATACACTGCAATTTACTAAACAAGGAAAATACTGGTTAGATCCTGGCATTCATCTTGAACTGGAATTTGATGATGAAAATGATAAGCCGAAGGTTTTTGAAATGCGTCTACTCCTTGAAAAAACATCTGCAAATTACCAACACACTGCTAATTTAAATTTTGAGCAGCAATTTGGAAGTCAGGCGGATGAAAGTACAGAATTAGAATATATTTGGCGTAGTAAAAAAATGATAACAGAACACAGTGCTATTGGTTTTGAAGCGTATGGAGCAATGGGCGAAATAAAAGACTTCTCGGCATTAAGAAATCAACAACACATTATTGGCCCTGCAATATATAATGAATTTAAAATTGGAGATATCGAAATAGAGTCACATTTAGTTTGGATGGTTGGTTTAACCGAAGGTAGCGCAGATAATACGTTTCGTTGGCAACTTGAATTCCCATTGAATTAATCTTTTCACGATATCCCCCTATCTTGACTAAATTCAGTCAAACAGACAAAACACACTTAAACCCTTTAAAAATGGCGGAGAGGGAGGGATTCGAACCCTCGAAGCCCGCGAAGGCTTGTCGGTTTTCAAG
>CAJWQR010000065.1 GCA_913045195.1 uncultured Legionellales bacterium
GCAACCGGCAAAGAGTAAAACAAAAAGTAATATGGAAATTAGTACAGCCTTAATAGCAGGCCAAAAGGAAGAACCACCTTCTTTAATAACCAGAGTTTTTGCTACCATATCGTGTAGCGCTTGCTTTTTCTCAGTGAAAGCTGCCATTAAGAAACCGATGAAAAGAGTAAAAATTGACAGATATTTTGCAAAATACCTACCCACGGCACGCCAGAAGCTGATTCGAAATCCATCTTCATCAGTAACCTTCACTCCAAGCATCATTTTTCCATAGGTGGCCTGCCTCAAAGAGCTTTCCATGCCAGCAAAATAACCGATGTAGACCAGAAGAATTACTAAATTGATAACAAAACCAGCGATAACTTCATTAGTGCCAATAGTTGTTGAGTCAGTCCAGACGCCGCCACCTGTTGAAATTACATAGAAGATCACGCCCGCAAAAGCGACAAGAAAGAAGGGGAGAGCGATAAAACCAATGACAAAGGCATCGACAATCGCAGCAATTGCGCGTCGCCAAAAACCTCCGTACTGCATTCCATTAGACATAAACTATCTCCTCCAATACTCTCAATGTATTATTTATTTTTCTTTTAGTAAATAAAAAAGTAGGGTTTTATTTATACCTATAATTTACATTAATTAATAACAATAAAATATTGAAAATAATGATATTTTCGAAAAATACTTCCTCATTTCATCTCAATTGCATTGATTGCCCTAGATTGCGCGACCATCTTACACAAGTGCGGAAACAGTACCCGACCTATTATTCGAGACCTGTCCCTTCATTTGGGAATGCTCATCCGCGCCTGTTGATAGTTGGTCTAGCCCCTGGAATGCATGGTGCAAATGCCACCGGCAGAGTATTTACAGGCGACCATGCCGGCATTCTGCTCTATCAAATGCTCCACAAACATGGTTTTAGTAACAATCCAATTTCTAAGAATTCGAATGATGGCTTAAAGTTAAAAAATTCTAGAATAACAAACGCCGTTAGATGCTTACCACCTCAAAATAAACCGCTGGGCGATGAAATAGAAAATTGTAATCATTACTTGAGCGAAGAATTAGAAAATATTAAAAAAGAAGCTATTGTTTTATGTTTAGGCCAGATTGCGCATAGATCAACCTTTAAGGCGTTAGGTAGAAAACAATCCGATTATCCTTTTAAACATGGACAATTTCATCGATTGGATGACGGTAAAACTATCGTTGATTCGTATCATTGCAGCAGATACAACACACAAACAAAAAGACTAACAGAAGCTATGTTTGATAAGGTTTTTAAAAATATAAAAAAACAATTAGAAGTTTAATTTTTTATGCCATTTAATTCAAAAAAATTCGTGAGCTCATTAACAAGCCGGCCCGGCATCTATTGCATGAAAAACAATAATAAGGTTATTTATATTGGTAAAGCTAAAAATCTAAAAAAACGCGTATCAAGTTATTTTAATCGCGCTGATTCAGCAGCTATTAAAACTCAGGTAATGATAAAACAGGTTGATGATATTGATGTCACTATAACTGAAACAGAAAGCGAAGCATTGATATTAGAAAATAATCTTATTAAAGAATATAAACCAAAGTACAATATAATATTTCGTGATGATAAAAGTTATCCTTATATTTACTTAACAACAACACATAAATTCCCTCGTTTTAATTATTATAGAGGGTCACTAAAAGGGAAGGGGAAATACTTTGGTCCATTTCCAAGTGCAGGTTCGGTAAAAAAAACACTTAATTTAATACAAAAATTATTTTTAATACGAAGTTGCGAAGATAACGTATTCGCAAATCGTTCAAGACCATGTTTACAATATCAAATTAAACGATGTTCTGCGCCATGTGTTAATTATATTACAAAAGAAGATTATCAATCTGATATAGATAATGCGGTTTTATTCATCGAGGGAAAAAAAGAAAAAATAATTAAAAAATTAACTGAGCCTATGCAAATTGCAGCCGATAAACTTGATTACGAAAAAGCTGCAAAACTACGTGATCAAATCCGTTCAGTTCGTGAAATACAAGAAAAACAATATGCTGGCGGAAAAGTTAATGATGTTGATATTGTAGTGTGCGCCAAAAATAATAATCAGGCTTGTATTCAATTATCTTTTATTCGTTCTGGGCTAAATCTTGGCAGCCGAAAATATTATCCACGTCATATCGAAGGACAATCTGAATCAGATTTAATACGAGCTTTTTTAAGCCAGTTTTATCTAAATAATAAAAAACTTAAAAAATATCCGACAGAAATATTAGTTAGTCATGATATTTTTGAGAAGACTCTTATGGAAACAGTAATTTATGAAAAGTTTAAACAAAATATAAACATTAAATTCAAAGTAAGAGGTGTGAGAGCTAAATGGCTATCAATAGCCAAAGAAAACGCAACGCTTGATTTGCGTCAGAAATTAGCAATCAATGAAAATTTAACTAAAAGATATAAGGCATTACAAGATTTACTTGGTTTTGCTGAGCCTATTGAAAAGATGGAATGTTTTGATATTAGTCATATGCAAGGTGAGTCTACAGTAGGCTCATGTGTTGTATTTGGAAAAAATGGAGCTATTAGAGAACAATATCGAAAATTTAATATTGATAACATAACCAAGGGCGATGACTATGCCGCAACAAGTCAGGTTATCAGAAGGCGTTATATACGACTTATCAAAGAAAATAATGCTCTTCCAGATTTAATATTGATCGATGGCGGGAAAGGTCAGATTAATGTTGCTAAGAAAGAGCTTGATGAATTGCAGCTCTCTCATATACTGGTTTTGGCTATCGCTAAAGGACCATCAAGAAAAGCAGGAATGGAAAATCTTATTCTTTCAATTGACAATGAAATAATAGAATGTGATAGCGCATCGCCCGCACTACACTTAATACAACATATACGTGACGAAGCACATCGCTTTGCTATCATGGCTCATCGTCAAAAAAGAAAAAAGAAAAGAAGTCGTTCGATTCTTGAAGAAATCGAGGGAATTGGAAACAAAAGAAGACAATTATTAATTAGACACTTTGGCGGTTTGCAAGGCGTGTCGAAAGCGAGTATTAATGAGCTTGCGAAAGTAAACGGTATTAACAAAAATTTAGCAAAAAAAATATACGAAACAATTCATGACGATCCCTAATCAATTAACATTACTACGTCTATTACTAATACCTGTTTTTATAGTCGTATTTTATTTGCCCTATAGCCATAGCAATATATTTGCCTGCGTAATTTTTATTCTAGCTGCCATTACAGATATACTGGATGGTTATTATGCTAGAAAATTAAACCAAATTTCATCATTAGGTGTCTTTTTAGATCCAGTCGCTGATAAATTAATGGTAGCAATTGTCTTGGTTTTATTAGTACAGAAAAATCCTGAAATTTATTTAGCGATACCTGCCGCAATTATTATTGGTCGGGAAATAGCCGTATCGGCATTGCGTGAATGGATGGCTGAACTTGGCACAAGAAGCGAGATTGCTGTTTCAAATTTAGGTAAAATAAAGACAATTATTCAAATGGTTGCGCTTGGGTTTCTTGTTTACGAAGAATCGTTTATTGGATTACCGGTTTATTTGATTGGCATAATTTTAATGTATATTGCGGTATTTTTAACTTTAATATCAATGTTTCAGTATCTTATCTTGGCTTTACCTAAACTTAAAAAATAAAGTATATACGTTTTTAAAGCAATGCAGTTGACACGATATTAACTGCGACTACAATATGCTTCCGTTAGAAAATTAGACAAAATCAAACCGTAGGTCATCAGAGATTAAAATAAAAAAAAATTGCGGGAATAGCTCAGTTGGTAGAGCGATA
>CAJWQR010000066.1 GCA_913045195.1 uncultured Legionellales bacterium
AATGACCTGCTGAAGAGCACAAAAGATATGGTGAAACATGTCAGGAGGAGGCAAAAAATGGATAATTCAAGTACGGACGAAGAAATAGAATTATGTGTTAATTGCGGTAAAGAAACACAATATAAAAAAAGCGATCATATTGATACTAGATTGGGTTACATCAAAGGTGCAGGGCAATTATGTTCTCGATGTAATTATAATGATAAATTTATAAAAAAAATGCATTATTAAAGGAAAAATGGTTGACAATGAACTAGAATTCCTGTATAATAGTTTAAAAGAGTTAGAAAAAGAACTTTTTAGACAGGAAACCATGTCAGAACGAGCAATTATTAGGCAAGATATTTGGGCTACTAAAGAAAAAATAAACAGGCTATTACAGGAGAAACAAAATGTCGAAAATCAATCTTAGAAAATCGGCGGCAATTCAAAAGGAATTATTTCAACGAGTAGGTAATGTTGAAATTGAAACCGATATCGAAATAAACGAATATAATGATCCTAAGCAGGTCATAGAAATTCAACTTAAAGAAGTTACAGACAACATAGTTTACAAACAAAATCTATTAAGTGTATTGTATTCTTTGCGAGCAAAAACCGGAATAGTTAACGCCAAATGGGATGTTAACAAAATGCTTGCAGAACAAGAACGCATCAAAGCATGTATTAATCTTTATACTAATTTATGTGAACGAAAACCTCGGCCAGAATTATTAGAAATTCGGCAACGAATAGAGAGACTCAAAGAACGAGGCGAAGAATCTAGGTATGGTAGAGATTCTTTTAGTACTAATGTCTTTGATAAACAAGACATTAAAGAGTTTAAACAAACAGTTAAAACTCTTAAAAAAAATTTTCAAGATCTTAATGATTTGATTCTTGAAGTAAATGTTAAACGAACCATAGAACTTTCTGCCGAAGAGGAGAAGTTACTTAGCGATGAGGGACTACTTTAAATCGGCCGGGCGAATGGGGATAAGATTAACTACACCAATTTGGTGATTAACAAACGAAATCAATGAACGACAGAAGGATTGATCCCGGGATAAGAAAAACTTTGATGCTTGTTGATGAGTTGCTCCCAGGCCAGTCGATGCTTGTTGCACATTGTAAATTGCTTGTTGAACAAGTTAATTTTTAACTGTTCGCCCACTTTTTGTTAACTTGAATGGAGATATAGAATGAAAGCACTGGCAATAGGATTAATGATGTGGATGCAGGCAAACTGCAACGTACCAGGTATTGCACCTGAACATAATTTTTGTGATTTAAATTGGGATGTTCCTATGCCCACAGTAACAGTATTACCCCATGGACAATTAATAAGGAAATTTAAGGACAACTCGGGATATATACCGGGAGGATCATATAATGAGTTAAAAGGATTTTATTTAAGAGAAACTGATCAAATTTATGTATTAGATCAAGATTATTCTCGAATAGAACTTCAAGCTGATGTTTTGCATGAACTAGTACATTATATACAACAAAAGAATGGTATTCTAAATAATTGTCCTCCTTATTACGAAATACCAGCATATTTGATGCAGATTCATTATTATAGAAAGAAAACGGGTCACGGAGCAACAGCAGATATGATAGATGTGTACAAGGAGCATTTTTGCAATACTTTATATTAGATGATGTATTACCCGAAACCGAAGCGATAAATGTTATAGAATATTTTAAAACCGCACCTTGGGAGTATGGTAATAAACCAGACGACACTTGCCCACCTTTTTGGAAATCCAAAATAAAAAACACGCCTCTTTGGGATATATTCGCAAATAAAATTCGTACATTATGGGATCAAGTCTATATTTCTTCTATATTCGCTAATGGCCAAACAAAAGGATTAGATAGTACACCACATCTTGATAAATCAGGTAAAGCAGAATTGAGTGTATTATTAGGAGATACAGTAGAGAATATTAATGACTACTCAGAATATACTTTTATATATCCTGTAATTATGGATAAGAAATGGGTTCCAGCATGGGGTGGAGAAACTATTTATTTAGATAAAGATGATCATACAGGTACAGTTTTTATACCAAAATATAATAGAGCAATTGCAATAGATGGAAGTATTTTACATTATGGAAAAGGACCTAGTCATGTATACTTTTCCATGCGAATAAACGTCATATGCAGACTTTTAATGAAAGAAAACGTTTTTAATAATATAAATAATTAACAGAGTATAATTAGAAAGGCTAACATGCTTACAGTATTAGGAAGTTTATTAGGCTTTGCCGGATCGGCAGTTCCAAGCGTAATAGATTATTTTAAAGGTAAAGAAGAATCTAAACAGAAAACAGAAGAATTTAAACTCCACCTTGAAGCAAAAAAGCAAGGAGTTGAATTAGACCTTCAATCATTTGCCGCGAAAAAAGATTTTGAAGAGCAAAAAATGCTTTTAGCACACGACACCGCATTAGGAAGCCAACCAGGATTTATAAATGCATTACGAGCATTTGTAAGACCTTTTATAACTTATGTGTTTTTCTTAACATTTATAGGTGTTAAAATAGTATTAGTGTATCAAGCCATTAAAAATGGAAGTGATTTAAATGCAACTCTTGAAGTTGTATGGGACGATCAAACAGAAGCATTATTTGCCGCGATCATTAGTTTTTGGTTTGGATCTAGGGCAATGCCTAAAATAAAGCAACTTAACAAATAATATGCCAATATATGTTTATCAATGTAAAAAGTGCAAAAATGAATTTGAAGAAATTCAGAAATTTGACGACCCTCCAATAACTGAATGTAGGGCAGTCGAAAAAGGACCTTTACCTTATACTTGTGATGGGGAAGTTGAAAAATTAACAGCAAACAAAACATCGTTTCATTTTGCCGGACCTGGATGGTTCAAAGACGGCTATCACAATCCTTGGGGTCAAGGTAATAAAACATTTGAAGATACTACACTTGATAAATCAGCTGAAGCAATGGGCTGGGACCAAGGACAACGTGATGATATAAAACAAGAAGCCATGGAAGTAGACGAGCTTTACTTACCGGGTGTTCATAAAGTAGATAGAGATAAAAAAGGTCATTCAGACCAAACAGACTACGATAATTAGGAGAAAATTATGTCAATACATGAAGAAATTAAAGAACATTTTGAAACATATCTTGCAGAGCACGACAAGTGGGAAGAAAAAGGTGTAAAAGCCGCCGCTACTAGAGCTCGCAAAGCATTAGGTGAATTAGGTAAATTATCTAAGCATCGACGTGCAGAAATTCAAAATAAAAAAAATGCAATGTAATGAATTTATTTCAATCAATCGATTTTAAATCACATTCTGGGTTAAGTTTAACTTGGAAAATAGACATGGATGCGTTAACAGACCCAGATTGGTTTACTATAAAAAGAATGATATTGGAAATAACACCGCCTTTTAAAGAAGCCGTAGGTATTCCAAGAGGTGGTGTTAAACTCGGCGATTTACTAAACGAACATGCAACAGGAAAAGAAGAAGATCCTATTTGCATTGTCGACGACGTACTAA
>CAJWQR010000067.1 GCA_913045195.1 uncultured Legionellales bacterium
AATCATCACCGCCTATACTGTCCACCTACTTCAAATAGTGCATTTGTAATTTGACCTAAAGAACATTTTTTACACACTTCCATTAAGGATTCAAAAATGTTATCGTTGTGTATGGCTTTTTGTTGCAACTCTTTTAATAATGCATCTGTATCATTTGCTTTATGAAGATTCTCTAATGTTTTAATCTGAAATTGTTTTTCGTCTTCAGTTGCACGAATCACTTCCGCTGGTAAAATAGTTGGCGAACCCTTAGAACTCAAAAATGTATTTACACCAATTATTGGGAAGTCTCCATTGTGTTTTAAGGTTTCATAATATAAGCTTTCTTCCTGAATTTTAGAGCGTTGGTACATAGTTTCCATAGCTCCAAGAACGCCTCCTCTTTCAGTAATTCTATCAAATTCAATAAGTACAGCTTCTTCGACCAAATCGGTGAGCTCTTCAATAATAAATGACCCTTGAATTGGGTTTTCGTTTTTAGCTAATCCGAGTTCCTTATTGATAATCAACTGGATTGCCATAGCCCGACGTAAAGATTCTTCGGTTGGCGTCGTGATAGCCTCATCGTAGGCATTAGTATGTAAAGAATTACAATTATCGTAAATAGCATACAAGGCTTGAAGCGTTGTTCTAATATCATTAAAGTCTATTTCCTGAGCATGCAAGCTACGTCCAGAGGTTTGAATATGATACTTCAGCATCTGCGCTCTTGCATTGGCCCCATATTTATGTTTCATGGCTTTTGCCCAAATTTTTCGAGCTACACGACCAATTACAGCATATTCCGGATCGATACCATTTGAAAAGAAAAACGATAAATTTGGACCAAACTTATTGATATCCATTCCTCTTGAAAGATAGTACTCTACATAAGTAAAACCATTAGATAAAGTAAATGCTATTTGCGAAATTGGATTTGCTCCTGCTTCGGCAATGTGATACCCGGAAATAGATACCGAATAAAAATTACGCACATTATTCTCAATAAAATATTCTTGAATATCTCCCATGAGTCGTAATGCAAATTCGGTAGAAAAAATACAGGTATTTTGTGCCTGATCTTCTTTTAAAATATCAGCTTGAACAGTACCTCTAACTTGAGATATGGTCTTGGCTTTGATATCCTGGTAAACATCGTTTTGCAAGACTTGATCTCCCGTTACACCAAGAAGCATCAACCCTAAACCATCATTCCCTTCTGGCAACTCGCCATTATATTTCGGGCGTTCTTTTCCTTTATAAATCTTTGTAATTTTTGCTTCTACATCTTTATCTAAACCATTTTCCTTTATATAAATTTCACACTGTTGATCGATGGCTGCATTCATAAAAAACCCTAATAACATTGGCGCTGGACCATTAATTGTCATACTCACCGAAGTCATTTCATTTACCAAATTAAAACCAGAATACAATTTTTTAGCATCATCTAAACAACAAACAGAAACTCCTGCATTACCAATTTTTCCGTAAATATCTGGACGATAATCAGGATCGTTTCCATATAAAGTTACACTATCAAAAGCAGTTGACAAACGTTTTGCCGGCAAACCTAAACTCACATAATGAAAACGACGATTGGTTCGTTCCGGACCGCCTTCGCCTGCAAACATACGTGCTGGATCTTCGCCTTGACGTTTAAAAGGATACAATCCAGCAGTATAAGGAAATTCTCCTGGCACATTTTCTTGTAAATTCCATTTTAAAACATCTCCCCAAGCTTGATATTTAGGCAAGGCAATTTTAGGAATTTGTGAATGAGATAAGGATTCAGTATGCGTTTCTATTTTCAGTTCTTTACCACGAACTTTAAATGAATAGATTGGGTTTTTATAGCGATTTATTTTGTCTTTCCAACCTGTAATAATTTCCCAATTATATGGATCGAGGTTTAGCTTTACTCTGTCAAATTCTGCAATAAGTAACTTTATGAAGTCTTTGTTGTCATCCTGTCCCGAAAGCTTTCGGGATTGTTTTAGGATCTCATTGCTATTTAATCCGTTTTTAGCAATAAACGACGTCTCTACTACGCTCGACAAGACATTTGATACTGAACAAATTGTCTTATAAATCCCATACAATTTTTGAGCAACCTCACTTTGTTCTTTTCCTTTTTTATCGTACGCTCTATTATTTTCTGAAATTTCTGATAAATAACGGACTCTTGCTGGTGGAATTATAAAAACTTTTTCACTCATTTCGTCTGAAATGGTAAAAGTTGATTTTAAATCAGCATCAGTCTTTTCAACCAACTTATCCATAATTGCTTTGTATAGCGTATTCATACCAGGATCGTTGTATTGCGATGCAATGGTTCCGAAAATCGGCAACTCTTCTTGAGGAATATCCCAAAGATTATTGTTGCGCATATATTGCTTTTTAACATCCCGCAAGGCATCTAACGAGTCTCTTTTATCAAATTTATTAATGGCTACCAAATCGGCAAAATCCAGCATATCAATTTTTTCCAACTGTGTTGCTGCACCAAACTCCGGTGTCATGACATAAAGAGACACATCACTATGCTCTATTATTTCGGTATCAGATTGACCAATTCCAGAAGTTTCTATAATGATTAAATCATACTTAGCAGCTTTTAAAACTTCAATGGCTTCATTAACATATTTTGATAAGGCTAAATTGGATTGACGTGTTGCCAAACTACGCATATACACTCTTGGCGAATTAATTGCGTTCATACGAATACGATCCCCTAATAATGCACCTCCTGTTTTTCGTTTAGAAGGATCTACCGAAACAATACCAACAGTTTTATTTGGAAAATCGACTAAAAAGCGTCTTACCAATTCATCAACTAAAGACGATTTTCCTGAGCCTCCTGTTCCTGTAATTCCCAGAACTGGTGTTTTAGAGGTCTTGTTTTTATTATGAATTATTTCTAATACCTCTTTTGCTACTTCTGGAAAATTTTCAGCAGAAGAAATAACTCTTGCTATTGCTTTAGAGTTCTTTTTCTGAAGAATTCTATCCTCGCCATTTAACGATTCGCCAATTGCAAAATCAGATTGTTCAACCAAATCGTTAATCATACCTTGCAAACCCATTTCTCGTCCGTCATCTGGCGAGTAAATTCGGGTAATTCCATAATCCATTAATTCTTTAATTTCTGAAGGAAGTATTACGCCTCCACCACCACCAAAAATCTTGATGTGTTCAGCTCCTTTTTCTTTGAGCAAATCACACAGATACTTAAAATACTCATTATGTCCACCTTGATATGATGTTAAGCAAATAGCATTTACATCTTCCTGAATGGCAGTGTTTACAACCTCTTCAACACTTCGGTCATGTCCAAGATGAATAACTTCTACTCCAGTTGCTTGAATAATACGACGCATGATATTTATTGCCGCATCGTGTCCGTCAAAAAGTGAAGCTGCTGTTACTATTCGTAC
>CAJWQR010000068.1 GCA_913045195.1 uncultured Legionellales bacterium
TCCTAATTGGGCTTTATCGGATATCAGATATTGTACTCGGGGTTATATCAAATATTTTTTATTTAGATATTGGGTTTTCTAAAGAAGAAATTGCAACAATTGTAAAAATCTATGGCCCTGCTATGACTATAGTGGGTGGTTTTTTGGGTGGTATTTTATCTCTGAAATACGGTGTACTGAGAATTCTTTATTTGGGTGCATTCTTGACTGTTGCTACTAATTTGCTATTTATGCTGTTATCGACACATGAGAATCATAGCCTTTTACTATTATCTTTTGTCATTTCTGCTGATAATTTATCTGCGGGAATCGCCAGCGCAGCATTTGTTGCTTTCCTATCACGGTTAACAAATATCTCATTTACAGCGATGCAATATGCGATTTTTAGCTCACTCATGACGCTAATCCCAAAAATTCTTGGTGGTTACTCAGGCTCTATTGTAGAAAATATTGGCTATACTAATTTCTTCTTATTTGCATCACTGTTAGGCGTACCTGTATTATTAGTTATATTCTATATAAACAAATACTTAAAATTTGATTGAAACGAAAATTAATGTCTATTTCTGAAAATTATCACAATAAAATATTAATCGATAAATTTGATCGGCATATCAACTATGTCCGTATATCCGTTACTGATCGTTGTGATTTTCGCTGCATTTATTGTATGCCAGAAGAAATGAAATTTGTTCCAAGGGCGCAGTTACTCACGCTTGAAGAAACTGCAACAATAGCAAAAGCATTCACCCGTCTTGGTGTAAAAAAAATTCGTATTACTGGCGGAGAACCTCTTATTCGAAAAAATATTATCCAATTATTTGAAGATATTGGTGAATTACCTGGTCTAGAAGAACTCACAACGACTACTAATGGTTCTCAATTAGTAACTCTCGCTGAACCACTAAAGAAAGCAGGCGTAAAACGAATTAATATTAGTCTTGACTCCATAGAAACAAAAAAATTTAAAAATATAACTCGTACCGGAAAACTAGAAAATGTTCTTTCTGGGATTGATAAAGCATTATCTGTTGGTTTCGAAAAAATAAAAATTAATGCTGTTATATTAAAAAATCGCAACCATGATGAGGTTGTTAATTTAGTTCGTTTTGCTATTGGACGAAAAATTGATATTAGTTTTATTGAAGAAATGCCGCTTGGTATTATCGACGATCATAATCGTAACGAAATGTATTACTCTAGTGATCAGATAAAGCATGATCTAGAACAAGAGTTTGAATTAGTTTCATCAACTGAATCAACAGGTGGACCATCGCGTTATCATAAAGTTGTCGGTACAAATACAAAAGTTGGTTTTATTTCGCCCCATAGTCATAATTTTTGTGATCAATGCAATCGAGTTCGCTTAACTGCTGAAGGTCGACTTCTACTGTGCCTAGGTCAAGAACATTCAGTTGATCTTCGAAAAGTAATACGGGCGTTTCCAGGTGATATTGAAAAACTTGAAAATACGATACGTAATGCAATGAAAATAAAACCAAAAGGTCATGATTTTGATTCTACTGAGAAGCCAATTATATTTAGACATATGAATGTCACCGGCGGCTAAATATGCCATCTGAATACTCTCCGGAAATGACCAATGCTGGTCTACAGCCAACTCAAAAAGTTCTTGTTAAAGATGAATATAAAAATACAAGAGAGTTAAATATTGCTCAAGAACGTCCTCTTACAATATATATAGATAGCTATGAAATTGTTACTTTAATGACACTGGGTACTCGGCCAGAATTGCTTGCGCTTGGTTATGTTAAAAATCAAGGGCTCATTACAAATCTAAACGAAATTAAATCAGTCCAGATTGACTGGGATGTTAGCGCTGCGGCAATTACAAGCACAAATAAACGTAATGATTGGATTGATAAATTAGGATCTCGCATTATAACGTCTGGCTGTGGTCAAGGAACTATCTTTAATGGGGTTATGGAGCAGCTTGATAAATTTAAAATTAAATCAAAAAAAATAAAGCAATCTACAGTATATCTATTATTAAAAAACTTAAATTCTTACAATGATGTTTATAGAAATGCAGGCGCTGTTCATGGTTGTGCGTTATGCCAAAATTCAAAACCACTAATATTTATTGAAGATGTTGGCAGACATAATGCAGTTGATGCGATAGCTGGAAAGATGTGGGTGGAAGGTATATCGGGAGAGGATAAAATATTCTATACCACGGGAAGACTAACCTCTGAAATGGTAATAAAAGTGGCGCAAATGAGAATACCTATACTCCTTTCTCGCTCGGGAATTACGCAAATGGGCCTCAGTCTCGCCAAAGAACTAAATATCACATTACTTTCAAGGGTTAAAAATAAGCATTTTCTTGTATATAGCGGCGATGACAATATTGAGTACGATGTCGATCTACCTGTAAAACAAGAAATTGCAAATGTGCTGAAATGCCGAGATTAACTATTAATCTAACGAAATTTCACCATCGATTTCTAGTTCATAGCCTAAATCTTGTAGTGTTATTTTAGTTTTGGCCTTTAGTGTTTCATTTCCAGATAATTTTCCTTCTGAGATTGCCCGATTAACCGATTCTGTTATCTCTCTTTGTGAAGTAATACCTACTTTTTTTAAATATTTCCGAATTTCCATATTAAAATTATCTTGATTCATATGTTCACCTCGAATTTAATTAGCATCAATCTAATAAGAATAGTAGTTTATATAATTTTTTCATAGCTAAAATTGAATATGCAGAAAATTACAAAAAATGATATTACTGGGGTAATACTAGCTGGTGGACAAGCCCGTCGCATGAAAGGACAAGATAAGGGGCTTATTTTATTCAATGAAAGACCATTAATTGAATATGTAAT
The DNA here is from genome assembly GCA_913045195.1 of uncultured Legionellales bacterium. Classification (GTDB taxonomy): domain Bacteria; phylum Pseudomonadota; class Gammaproteobacteria; order Eutrophobiales; family Eutrophobiaceae; genus UBA11869. The sequence goes on from CAJWQR010000068.1 coordinate 2,850, forward strand.
TGAAGTTTTTAAGCCTCAGGTCAGTAAACTCATCATTAATGCCAATCGAAATCATGATAAATATAGTCAATACGGTTTTGAAATCATTTCTGATGAATATCCAAACTATTGTGGGCCTTTAGCGGGAATGGCGAGCACGCTAAATAAAATAACAACGCCTTATTTAGTGACTGTGCCATGTGATTCGCCATTTATTTCAGATAGCCTCGTCTCATGCCTTAGTTTGGCAATATTTAACGAAAATACTGAAATTAGTGTTGCCCATAATGGAAAGCGCTTGCAGCCTGTTTTCTGTATGATAAAAAAAACATTAATTTCATCAATGAATGCATATTTAAAAAAAGGTGAAAGAAAAATTGATAAATGGTTTAGTCAGCACCCCATAGCAATCGCAGATCTTTCGCATTCCCCTAAAAGCTTTGAGAACTTTAATTCCCAAGAAGAAATAATAATTTC
>CAJWQR010000069.1 GCA_913045195.1 uncultured Legionellales bacterium
CGACTCTCAACTCCTGCCTCATTACTAATAGCACCAACAATATTACTAGCCTTTACATCATGATTTATTCCCACCTCAATTCGAAAACGTTCCATATCTCTGTCTGGTTTCGCCTGCTTAGATTTTCTTCCTTTTCCAAAACTATTGGGTTTGTTTTTTTCTTTTTTCTTTTCAGGCACAATCAAGAAAGGTTCACTGCCTTTAGATAATTTTGCTAATGCCGTGGCTATACTAATTGCAGAATGGCCTGTTTCATTTTGATACTCCTCTATAATTGTACGAAATAGCTGATTATCATTAACCTCTAGGGCGTTCGTAATACTTTGTTTAAAACGCTGTATACGCTCCTGATTAATGACCTCTGCTGTGGGCATGCTCATACGTTCAATTTTCTTACTAGTTCCTTTTTCAATTATGCGTAACAAATGTTTTTCACGTGGAGTGACAAATAAAATTGTTTCTCCCTCACAACCCATTCTTCCTGTACGGCCAATACGGTGCGTATATGCTTCTGAATCACTTGGAATATCATAGTTAATAACATGACTAATACGTTTAACATCAAGACCACGAGCAGCAACATCTGTCGCAATTAACATATCTAACTCGCCAGATTTCAATCGTCTAATTGTTTGTTCTCGCAATTTTTGTGTTATATCTCCGTTTAAAGCAGTACAAGCGTAACCGCGAGCAGCAAGTTTTTCAGATAATTCGACTGTTGTAATTTTCGTACGAACAAAAATAATAATTGCATTAAAAGTCATGCTTTCAAGAATTGTAGTCAACGAATCAAGCTTCTCTCTTCCATTAACTAAGACATAACGTTGTCGGACTGTATCTGCTGTAATACTCTTTGCCTCAATAGTGATTTGCTCAGGTTTATTTAGATATCTTTTTGAAATATTTCGAATAGGAGTGGGAATCGTAGCAGAGAATAATGCAATCTGACGTTGTTTTGGTAATCGTTCGAGTACCCATTTAACATCGTCTATAAAACCCATGCGAAGCATTTCATCGGCTTCGTCCAAAACAAGACATGTTAGATTTTCCATTTTTAATGTTCCGCGCCGCATATGATCCATAACTCGTCCGGGCGTACCAACAACAATATGCACACCGCGTTTTAGCTGACGCAATTGCACGCCATACTCTTGCCCCCCATAAATAGGTAAAACATGAAACCCGTTAAGAAATTTTGCGTATCGTTGAAAAGCTTCTGAAACTTGAATAGCGAGTTCGCGTGTAGGTGTTAATACTAAAATTTGTGGTGTCGTTAATTTAAGATTGATCTTTGATAATAATGGTAATGCGAATGCTGCTGTTTTACCTGTACCCGTTTGTGCTTGACCAATCACATCTCGTCCATCCATCACAAATGGAATTATTTTTGCTTGAATTGGAGAAGGAGACTCATAGCCAACATTCTTTAGCGCTTTTATAATAGGTGGTGATAACGATAAGTCATTAAAGCTAAGATCGTTGGAATCGGTGTTAGTCATTAGATTGGCCTATAGGTGAATAACTAGTCTGGTTATGCTATTAGCAGAAAAAGAAGGGGGAGTATACGGACTTATGGATTTGTTACAAGATAGATATATTTAAGATTCTATCTTATGATTCTCTTTTAATAGCGCGGCCTCCAATATCATTTCGATAAAACATACCATCATAATCGATATTTTTTATCGCATCGTATGTATTTTTCTTTGCATCAGTAACTGTTTCCCCCAGAGAGGTTATGCATAAAACTCGTCCGCCTGCGGACACTACTTTACCATTCTCTTTTGTGGTGCCTGCATGAAAAACTTTCACGTCTCTGGGAAAATCAAAATCAAGACCATTGATTACATCTCCTTTGCTTGAGGACTCTGGATAACCAGCTGAAGCTGTTACCACTCCTAGCGCGACGCGCTCTTCCCATTCAATAGAACATTCAGTTAATGTATTGTTATTTGAAGCAAGACATAAAAAAACTAAATCACTTTTTAGTCTCATCATTATTGGTTGAGTTTCTGGGTCGCCAAAACGGCAATTAAATTCTAATACTTTTGGTATACCCTCATTAGTAATCATAATTCCCGCATAGAGAAAACCTGTGTATGTTCTATCTTCACTGGCCATCCCTCTGATTGTTGGCATAATAATTTCATCTAATATACGTTGTTGCATGGTATTACACGCAATAGGTGCTGGAGAATAAGCGCCCATCCCACCCGTGTTGGGACCGTTATCACCATCATCGCGCGCTTTATGGTCTTGTGAGGTAGCAAGTGGCAAAACATTTTCCCCGTCTGATATAACAATAAAACTAACCTCTTCACCCTCTAAAAATTCCTCAATAACAATACGATGACCAGCCTCACCGAATTTGTTTCCAGATAACATGTTATTAATTTCTTTAATCCCCTCGTCTTCGGAAGATACAATCACCACCCCTTTGCCGGCAGCTAATCCATCTGCCTTAATAACAATCGGCATTGTTTTTGATTTTATATAATCAATTGCAGTCTTAGCTTGGGTAAAAATTTCGTATTCGGCGGTTGGTATTTGATATTTTTTTAAAAAGTCTTTACTGAAAGATTTAGAGCCTTCGAGAATTGCCGCAGCCTTTGTTGGGCCAAAACAAGTAAGTCCTGCCTTGCGAAATTCATCCACAATACCTGCTACTAAAGGAGCTTCCGGACCGATTATGGTGAGATTAATTGCTTCTTTTGCTGCGAATACTTTTAGCGCATCAATATCATCGGCATTGATTTGAATATTAGTAACTTTTTTTTCTTCGGCTGTTCCTGCATTACC
>CAJWQR010000070.1 GCA_913045195.1 uncultured Legionellales bacterium
TCACCGGCCTGGATGGTAAACATAAAATTGCAGATGGAAAAATGGGACAATTGACCTCTAAATTAAGACAATTACTTACCGGAATTCAGCGCGGGAATGTATCTGACGAATTTGGTTGGTTATATCCAATAAAAGAGTAGTGTGACATGCATCCGCGGCGTCTTGCAAGAGAAGGTATTTTAGGTGCCCTCTATGCTTTGGAACTCACAGGTGAATCAAAAGAAAAGGTTTTAGATGATTTATTTGTAAGAAACAGTTACGATGGAGAAACAAAAGAATTTATTACTGAACTTTATGGTAATATTGTAGATAATAAAATCTGGGCAGAACAATTAATTTCTGATAACCTTGATAACTGGAAACTGGAGCGAGTAGCCACACTAGATCAATTAATTATGCGCATCGCAGTAAATGAAATTTATTTTAACGATGATATCCCACCTAAGGTGTCTATCAGTGAGGCGATTGAAATTGCAAAATTGTATAGTACCAAGGATAGTGCAAGCTTTGTAAATGGTGTACTGGATGCGATCTACAAACATAAACTGAATAATGATAAAACTACTTAACCATTAACCTTTAAAATGCTTCAGACAATCTTAACAAAAGTATTTGGTACCAAATCTGATCGCGATACGAAGGCATTGATTCCTATCGTGGATGAAATCAATACGATCTATGAAACACTACAAGCAAAATCAGACGATGATTTGATCAAACGCACAGGGGAATTCAAATTAGAGGTAGCATCTGCTCGTGAAGTTGCCGAAAAATATGCTAAAGAAAAGATTTCTGATAATGATGAAGCTGATAAATATGTATTAAATGCAGAGCACGATAAGCTCGATGAAATATTACCCGAAGCTTTTGCTATGGTCAAAGAAGTATGCAGGCGTACTATGGGGAAATCATGGCGTATTATGGGGCAGGAAAATTCCTGGGATATGATACCGTATGACGTGCAGATATTAGGCGGGATTGTCCTTCATAGCGGAAAAGTTACTGAGATGAAAACGGGTGAGGGAAAAACCTTGGTTGCTACAATGCCATTGTATCTGAATGCTCTTTCTAGCCGTGGGGCTCATCTGGTAACTGTTAATGATTATTTAGCCCAGCGTGACGCAGAATGGATGGGCGAGATATACAAACACCTTGGCTTGACGGTTGGCTTTATATTGAATACGATGGATAACAGGGAAAGACAAGATGCTTATAATTGTGATATAACTTATGGAACAAACAACGAATTTGGATTTGATTATTTACGTGACAATATGGCTCTGGCGCCGGAAGATCAAGTTCAACGGGATCATGCTTTTGTCATTGTAGATGAAGTCGATAGCGTTTTAATTGATGAAGCAAGGACACCATTAATTATTTCTGGGTCCGTCGACGCACCGGTTGACACGACCTACAAAGAACTCAAGCCATTGGTCCAAAATCTTATTAAAAAACAGGTAAGTTTGGTTACAGAAATGGTGGCTGAAGCCACGCGTTATATTGAGCAAGAGAACAATGATGAAGCTGGATTAAAACTATTGCAGGCCAACCGCGGTATGCCAAAACACCCAAAGCTACTCAAGATTTTTCAAGAAAAGGGTACAAAAAAATTGGCTCACGATGTTGAATCGGAATATATGCGTGATAAAAAAATCCACGAGGTAGATGAGGATCTATTTTTTAGCATTGATGAAAAAACCCATGTAATTGATATTACTGAAAAAGGGCGGGAATCTTTAGCGCCTGATGATCCGGACATGTTTGTTATACCAGATCTTGGCGAAATGCTACATGAAATAGATGTAAAAGAAAACCTTAGCAGTTTGGAAATCAAGCAGGGAAAAGAGAAAGTACATCAACAACACGCAGAACAAAGCGGTCGAATACACAACATTAGTCAATTGTTGCGAGCTTACACATTGTACGAAAAGGATGTTGAATATGTCGTTCAAGGTGGCAAAGTACAGATTGTAGATGAGTACACGGGTAGAATCCTGGCGGGTCGACGCTATAGCGATGGTCTTCACCAGGCTTTAGAAGCGAAAGAAAATGTTACGATTGAACGCGAAACCCAAACGCTGGCAACAATTACGATCCAAAATTACTTTCGTATGTATGACAAACTTGCTGGCATGACTGGTACTGCGGAGACAGAAGCGGAAGAATTGGGCAGTATTTATGATCTGGATGTAGTGGTTATTCCTACTCATCGCAGTATAGTGAGAGATGATCGTGATGATTTGATTTATAAAACAAAACGTGAGAAATATGCTGCAGTGATAGATGAAATTGCTGAATGTTATAAGAATGGTCAACCTACGCTCGTTGGAACTGTATCTGTCGATTCTTCTGAATTATTATCACGAATGTTAAAGCAACGTGGGATCCCCCATAATGTACTAAATGCCAAACAACACAAGAGTGAGGCAGAAATTGTAGCGCGTGCTGGCCAAAAGGGGGCTGTTACCATTGCGACAAATATGGCCGGCAGGGGAACGGATATTAAACTTGGAGAGGGTATAAAGGAATTAGGCGGTTTACATATTGTCGGTACCGAACGGCATGAATCACGCCGGATAGACTTGCAGTTACGAGGCCGATCTGGACGGCAAGGAGATTCGGGTTCATCAAGATTCTATCTGAGTCTCGAAGATGACTTGATGCGTCTATTCAATTCCGAGAGAGTTGCATCAATCATGGATCGTATGGGTATAGAAGAGGGAGAAGTAATCACGCACAAGATGGTAACCCGGGCTATACAAAATGCACAAAAAAAAGTAGAAG
>CAJWQR010000071.1 GCA_913045195.1 uncultured Legionellales bacterium
TTAATTATTAAATACTACCAACTACCTCAACTAATGCTTTTGTTAATAAATTTAGGTCCTCATCATTGATAATATAAGGCGGCATTAGGTAAATTAATTTTCCGAAAGGTCTTATCCATACACCCCTCTTAACAAATTCTGGAATTGCTTTTTTCATATCTACTTCATTTTTTAATTCAACAACGCCGATTCCTCCTAACACACGAACATCAGTAACATGATTCATCTCTTTGCAGGGCATTAATCCATTTTCTAAACCTTTTTCAATTCCTGAAATTTTTTCCTGCCAATTTGATTTAAGCAACAGGTCAATGCTCGCTAAAGCAGCTGTGCAGGCTAATGGATTCGCCATAAAGGTTGGGCCATGCATGAATACACCAGGCTCACCATTATCAATGATTTCATAGATATCTTTTGTTGTAATGGTCGCTGCCAATGATAAGTAACCTCCGGTTAGCGCTTTACCAATACACATGATATCGGGTGTAACTTTTGCATGCTCACATGCAAATAGTTTTCCGGTTCGGCCAAAACCGGTTGCAATTTCATCAAAAATTAAAAGTACATTATATTCTCGACAAAGTTGAGCAACTGCTTTTAGGTAATCGGCTGAATAAAACCACATACCACCCGCGCCTTGTACTATGGGCTCCATGATAAACGCCGCGATAAGTTCGCTATCTTTTTCTAAGATTTTTTTGAGTTGCGCAATATCATCCTCACCACATGATTCACCAAAGCGGCATTTTGGTTGTTCGATAAATAATTGCTCAGGTAATAGTTTGGAAAACAAATTATGCATTCCGGTAACCGGGTCACAAACGGACATCGCACCAAAGGTATCGCCATGATAACCAGAACGTAGCGAGATAAAACGTTGTCGTTGTGCTTGGCCTTTTGCATACCAATATTGAATCGCCATTTTCATTGCAACTTCAACGGACACCGAGCCCGAATCAGAATAAAACACAGCCTCAAGCGTATTCGGAACAATAGAAAGTAATTTCTCTGTGAGCTTTATTGCGGGAGTATGGGTAAGTCCGCCAAACATAACATGGGCCATATCCTTTAACTGGCACTGAAGTGCTGAATTTATTTTAGGATGATTATAACCATGAATAGCGCACCACCAAGACGACATTCCGTCTATCAATTGTTGTCCATTAGATAACTTAAGGCGCACACCTTCAGCTGAGACAACATGATAAATCGGCAAATCTGATTGCATTGCGCTATACGGATGCCAAATCGAATTTTGGTCAATACTCAATAGAGGATCAAAATTTCCTATGGGGGGCATATTCTATAGTGGCGGAGAGAGAGGGATTCGAACCCTCGATACGCTATTAACGTATACACGCTTTCCAAGCGTGCTCCTTAAACCACTCGGACACCTCTCCGAAAAATATTCTTTACTATCTTCCAAAGTTATCATCATATCTAACGATATCATCCTCACCTAAATATGAAATGGCCATAAGCGTGTGCCGCCACCGCCTGCCATGAAAATAGGAGTTAATTTCATTGAGATGCCATTTAATTATTTTATTTATCAAGTATTTAAAGTGAATTTAATGGTTTGCGCAAACTTTAAAACATGAATCTTATCAGATAAACTCAGAACAGTTGATAAGTGCGCCCTGGTAGCTCAGCTGGATAGAGCGTCCCCCTCCTAAGGGGAAGGCCAGAGGTTCGAATCCTCTTCAGGGCACCATAAAATAAACATAAGAGATTTCAGTATATTTAATTGCTTCATATTGACCGCAAGGAGGAGGTCTCTATACTCGTAGGTAGCATTAAGTTAGCTTAATTATTTAGTGAGCTAACTGACAAATGGGGGGGTACAACAATGACAACAACCGTAAATCAATTACTTAATAGTAAGGATGATGAGATTTTCTCGGTAACCCCTGGCGCACTCGTTATTGATGCAATCAAAATGATGGACGAAAAGAAGGTTGGGGCCTTATTAGTCATAGAGAATGATAAATTGGTGGGTATCATCTCAGAAAGAGATTACACCAGAAAAGTAATACTTAAAAATCGCAGTTCAGCAAAAACTAAAGTTAGTGAAATAATGACATCCAACCTCAAAACGGCAGACCCTTCTCAATCCCTCGATGAATGTATGGTTATCATGGCTCATAGTCATATTAGACATTTGCCTGTTGTTCAGGATGGTCAGGTAATTGGTATATTGTCAATTATGGACGTAGTGAAAAATATTATTTCTGAACAAGAATTTACTATTGAGCAATTACAGCACTATATAACCGATACTGCTTAATAAATTTTAGTGGCTGTCACTATATATTTGATATTAATTAACGGTAGTATTTTAATATCGGTCTTGGCTCAGTTAATCAATCTCGTTCAAAGGCTTATCATCTAATTTATTTTTCAAAAAAAATAATAACTTTTTAAAAATGCCATCAAAAATTAATACAAAAACAATTAAAAAACAACTTAGCGAACACCATAAGGCTCTGAGTAAGTTTCATTTACGTGACTTATTCGCTCAAGATAAAGATAGAGGTAAAAATTTCGCAACTCAATTTGACAATCTCTATATTGATTTTTCAAAAAATATTCTAACCAACGAAACGCTAGATTTATTATTAGAATATGCTAAAACCCTAAATATAAAAAAATCAATCGATGCGATGTTTCGCGGGGAAAAAATCAATGTAACAGA
>CAJWQR010000072.1 GCA_913045195.1 uncultured Legionellales bacterium
TAATGGATATGCTAAAGCAGATCAATACTCTTATTGAGCTTATCGCATCCAGTTTACTAGAAATTGATTAAGAGCTTTTCTATCCGAATTATATTATAGTATTTATATGGATTATGATGTTACAGTTATTGGAGCAGGGGTAGTGGGTCTTGCAATAGCTCGAAAACTCTCAGAAAGTTATGGAAGTGTATTGATTATAGATAAGGAGGAAAGTTTTGGAAGAGGTGTCTCTAGCCGTAATAGTGAAGTAATTCACTCAGGTATTTACTATAAGCCAAATTCTCTTAAGGCAACGCTTTGTATTAAGGGACAAAGTTTGTTATATGAATACTGTAATAAAAAATCAATAGAACATAATATCTGTGGAAAATTAATTGTTGCGCAAGGTGATCTTGGGGCGAAAAAATTAAATGATTTATTAATTAATGCACAAAATAATGGGGTAACATCGGGAAGATTATGTTCTAAAGAAGAAATTTCTGAATTGGAGCCTCATATTAAGGCTAAATATGCCCTTTATTTTCCTGAATCGGGCGTAATTGATTCTCATCAATTAATGTTTAACTTATTAAATGATGCAAAAGAAAATGGAGCAGATATTGCCTATAAAGTTGATGTGAAAGATATTAATAAGCTAGATGATGGATATGAGATAATCGCTTTGGACACAGACTTGAATAAAATAAGTTTTTCTACAAAAATATTAATCAATTCTTCTGGATTATTTGCTAATGAAGTATCTGAAATGGCTGGTATAATTGAGCCAGAATACAAAATTGAATATTGGAAAGGTGAATATTTTAGTGTATCCAACGGTAAGGAAAAATTTGTATCAAAATTAATCTATCCTTTGCCTGAAAAAAATAATGTTGGATTAGGTATTCATACTACTACTGATATATCAGGAAGATTAAAGCTGGGTCCAAATTCTTTTTATCTAGAAAATCATACATTGAATTATTCTGTTGATGAAAATAAGAAAATAGAATTTTATCAATCCGTCAAAGACTTTTTGCCTTTTATAGAATTTGATGATTTACACCCAGATTATTCTGGGATTCGACCAAAACTAAGAACTTCAAAAATTGGTGAAAGAGATTTTATAATTAAAAACGAATCGGAGAGAGGGTACAATAATTTTGTCAACCTTATTGGAATTGAATCTCCAGGTTTAACTGCTAGTATGGCTATTGGCGAATATATAAGTGATCAAATAGCTTAGTTTTTTAATGCTTTCATTTATTGAATAATTTAATTTATAATACTTATATTATTATAACATAACTGGAGGGTTAAAATGTCAAACTATAAACAAATTACATATGTATTACTCTTTTCATATCTAATTAACATAGCTTTTCTCTATGGTCAAGATAATGAAAAGAACTACGTAGTTACATTTACAAAAAATAGTCTAAAACCAATGGTTCAAATTGAAGATGGTTCAGGTGCTGAGAGAAAAGAATTATCTGAAGAATATGCTAGAAAAATGAATCCACTTACTCCTGAATTAAAGATGTCTATGACCTTAGGTCACTATTGGACAGGAGTTTCAACGGATGTTTTAACAATAAATGCATATGAATCTATTGCAGATGCAGATAAGGTTAATGAAAATGAGCAAAAGACTAGAGAAAGAGCATGGAGGCGTGAGGATGTTCGGGAAGAGTTTTTTAAGAATTTTGGCAAGTATTGGGTTGGGGGACATACGGATTTAGAAATGTTTCGTCTAATACCTGATCGCACAAAAACTCGCAAACGTAAACCGAAAGAAAATACCGTAGTTACAATCACTACTCATTATCTAGCTCCATTAAGTGAAGTTGAAGGTGGCTCAGCTGAAGAGCGTAGCGAAATATTAGATAAATATTTTGAAGATGTTGTAATGAAAAACGATAAGTTATTAAGTCAAATAGTGTTAGGTCATTATTGGTCTGGTGAATTAGGATATGGAAAAGGTTGGCCTATAGTTTATGTTCGCGAATGGGCTTCCATGGCTGATGCAGATGATAATGAATCATGGGGCAAAGTTCGAGAGGAAGCTTGGCCTGATGAAGCTGAAAGAGAAGCTCAAATTAAACGCTATTTTGAATATTGGAGTGGAAATTTACATGAAGATATGGGGATTTACTATAATTGGGTAAACCTTCAAAAATAATTAATCTTTCAACAAATAATTAGTAATAAAAAAGCCCTTTTAAAGGGCTTTTTTATTACTAATTATTGTAAATGCTAAGTTAGTGTAAAATAAATAAACATAAATAGTACTTGCATTATTACCTATTATGAGTAATAAATTTACTCATAATACAATATTAATTCATGTTAAATACATTAATTACTTCAAAAACTAGGATAAATCTATTACTAAAGTTCTTCTTGAATCCTGGAACTAAGGCATATTTGCGTGAATTATCAGCAGAATTTGGTGAATCTACAAACTCAGTTCGTGTAGAATTAAATAGACTAACAGAAGCTAAGATTCTCAAATCATCTAATTTAGGAAGAAAAATAATTTATAGAGCTAATAGCAAACATAACCTATTTCGTGATATTCAAAATGTTGTTAGAAAATTTGTTGGACTTGATCAATTA
>CAJWQR010000073.1 GCA_913045195.1 uncultured Legionellales bacterium
ATGAAAGATTCGAAATAATGGCTCCAACAATACTTAATTTAGTTTGTTTTCGATATAAAACATCTGATCAGTTTAATAAACTGCTCTTAAATGAATTAAATAAAAGTGGAGCATTGTATTTAGTACATACAAAATTAAATAATAAATACACTTTAAGATTTTCTATTGGACAAACAAATACGACTAAAGATCATGTATTAAATGCTTGGAAATTTATCTTGAAAAAAACTGAAGAATTGGAAATTACAGGGATTAAATAGCTTTTTCAGCTAACTCAACTAACACGCCACCTGTGCTTTTAGGATGTATAAAAACTATTTTATACCCCTCAGCTCCAATTAATGGTTTTTCAGATACTATAGAAATATTATTATCTTTAAGTTCTTTTATTGCTGAGTTTATATCATCTACTTGAAAACATACATGATGAATTCCTTCACCTTTTTTATTTAAAAATTTTTCAATTGTTGAATCATCTGCAATTGATTTTAAGAGTTCAACTTTTCCACTTCCCGTATCATATATATCTGTTTTAACACCTTCATGCTCTACCACTTCAGTTGAGCTGTGCTTTATCCCTAAAACATGCTCCCAAAAGGGTGAACGATTTTTAAGTTGTTCAACTGCTATTCCAATATGTTCAATGCTTAATATTTTCATTTTAAATTATTAAAATCTTTTTTGTATTCAGGGCTTAATTTGATACCTAATCCACTATCGGAAGGTAGTTTCAATTTTCCATCCATAATTTTAACTCCAAAATACGGATCATTATTTATTAAAAGATTTCCATCTAAATCTGCAAAATCTACCTGGGGTGACAAATTTGACATAGCTGTTATGCCGATGGAAGATTCCACCATACATCCCAACATTACTTTCATATCATATTGACGTGCTAAGTCAATCATCTTCTTAGCCTCAAATAGAGATCCACACTTCATCAATTTAATATTTATTCCATCGAATGCATGAGCAATATCAGGTATATTTAGTGATGTAATGCTGTTTTCATCAGCAATGAGGGGTAATGGTGATATTTCTTTTAATTTTGCTGTATCACCTAAATTATTAGCCTTAAAAGGTTGCTCTATAAATTCTACGTTATGATCTGCAAGCCATTTACACATTTCTATTCCCATATTTAGATTCCATCCTTCATTTGCATCTACCCTAATTAATTTATCTGTCTCATTTCGTATTAGCTTAATTAACTGCTTATCATCCTCAATACTTACCCCCAATTTAATTTTTAAAATTTGATAAGGATGAGCTTCTTCAATTTTCTTTGGAATTAAATCTAAATCTCCTATTGCAATAGTATATGACGTATATAACATATTATTACCAGATTGAAAATATTCAGAAATACGACTATTATTTTTTTTTGCCCATAAATCCAGCCAGGCTGTACTTAATGCTGCTTCAAGAGAACTAATACCATTTGAATTTTTTTTACACCAAATAACACCTTCTTCTAGATTCAGATTATTATCAATATTATCGATAGATTTTAATTGAGTTAATATTTGATCCGTTGACTCATCATAACGGGCAGAAGGAGCCGCTTCTCCTCTACCTATATAATCCCCATCTGATATATATATGTAAACAATATCATAATGTGAATGTGTGCTTCTTGAAATGCCGAAAGGATGAGAACAATTAATTCGATATGTTGTATAATCTAAATTCATTTACAACTGATTGGATTTAATGACGAAATTCTGGATCTCTTTTTTCTATAAACGCTGTTAACCCTTCCATCCTTTCATCATGGCGAAATAATTCACCAAATTCTTCTACTTCGATATCCATGCCTTCTTTTATGCTCATCGTTAATCCATCATGAATACATCGAAGAGAAGAGCTAATAGCTCTTGGACCATTTTTTAAAATACTTGAAGCTAATTTTCTTGATTCAGACATTAACTGATTTTGAGGACATATTTTATTTGCTAAACCAATTCTATACGATTCTTCAGCATTAATTATTTTCCCCGTAGTTATTAATTCAATTGCTTTTCCAACCCCAACAATTTTTGGCAACCTCTGTGTACCTCCCCATCCAGGGAGAAGCCCCAATTTCACTTCTGGTTGACCGAAGCTTGCATTTTCAGAAACAATACGCATATGACATGCTAATGCCAATTCACATCCACCTCCTAAAGCAAAGCCATTTACAGCAGCGATAACTGGCTTTGAAGAAGTTTCAATCATCATAGTTAATTGCTGACCAGCTTTTCCATAATCAAACGCCTCTTTGGCATTCATTTGTTGCATAGCTTTAATATCTGCTCCTGCAATGAATGCTTTATCACCCGCACCTGTAATAATGACAACTCCTGTTTTATCATCTGATTTTACTTTTTTCATTGCATCAGTCAGTTCTGACAACACATCAGAATTCATTGCATTTAATGCTTCTGGACGGTCTATGATTATTTCAGATATTAAATTATCATTATTGATCTTGATATATGACATAAATCATCTCCATTATTTCCAAAATACTTTACTAAAAAT
>CAJWQR010000074.1 GCA_913045195.1 uncultured Legionellales bacterium
GAATTTGATAAGCTAGTTCAGCCAAGTCAAATGATATCTCCTTCAAAAAAATAACAAATAATATTTCCCTTCTTATTAATTGTTGTCTGTTGTTTTATATATAATTGTTGGACCAATTAATTTATATAGAAAATAGTAAATTCAAATATGTCTGATCAAAAGCCATTAAGTGAGTTAGTAAAAGTATTTTGGATTTCTTTAGGCATCATACTATCCGGTGCAATTATTGTATTATTGTTTATTGGATTTTTATCTAGAGATTTACCATCTTTGGAACAATTAGAAAACTACGATCCAGATTTAGTTACACGAATATATTCAGCAGATGGTAAAGTTTTGAACGAACTTTTTGTACAGAAAAGAGTATTTGTAGAGCTATTTAATATTCCAACCCATATGCAAGATGCTGTTATTGCATCTGAGGATAGAAGATTTTACGAGCACTGGGGGCTTTCACTTAGAAGTGTGGCCCGCGCGATTGGAATAAATATCTTATCATTAAGCTATAGACAAGGTTTTAGTACTCTTACACAACAGCTTGCTAGAAATTTGTATAAGACTATTGGTTTTGAGGATAGTATTTTAAGAAAAATAAAAGAAGTCATAACTGCTGTACAGATTGAGAGAACTTATACAAAAGATGAAATACTAGAAATGTACTTAAATACCGTACACTTTGGTCATGGTACTTATGGAGTTGAAGCCGCAACAAAACGGTTTTTTGGTAAGGAATCAAAAGATCTTTCTGTGGATGAATCTGCTCTACTTGTTGGATTATTACCATCTCCCGCAAGCTATTCTCCAGTGCGGCATCCTGAAAGGGCAAGGAAAAGAAGGAATACAGTTCTTAGGTTAATGAAAGAGCAGGGATATATTACTCACTCTGAGCACGCCCAATATAGGGCCATGACACTGGAGTCAGTTAATGATGAGCCTACCAGGGGATTAGCACCTTATTTTACTGAATATGTTAGGAGATTATTAGAAAAAGAAGATGATGCTTTAGATATAAATATTTATCGTGACGGGTTGAAGATATATACCACTCTAGACTCTAGACTCCAGGAATTGGCTGAAAAGATTATACTAGATGCTATTATTAAATCTCAAGGGAAATTAAATAATAGAATCATAAATAATCAGGAAGAGTTTGAACTATTAGGGCATTTAACTATATATGAAGAGGACTCTGTAAAAATGATGATGCAGGGTGAGGCGCAGCTGTATAAAGATCTACGAGCTAAACTTTTGGTTCAAACTGCTTTTGTAGCAATTAATCCAAAGACAGGTGGAATTATGGCAATGATTGGAGGTCGCCCAGATTATCATGACCAATATAATAGAGCTGTACAAGCGAAAAGACAACCTGGATCAGTATTTAAACCTTTTGTTTATACTACAGCCCTTGAAAATGGATACACGGTCTCCCAGCAATTACTAAATCAGCCAGTTGTATTAAATGTGCAAAATACTGATGGCTCATGGGTAAAATGGAAGCCTCAAAATTATGGTGGTAGTACGGGTGGCTTGACAACACTTAGAGAAGGTCTTAGAAAATCTCTAAACCTAATATCTGTGAGGATTGTTCAACAAGACTATGCACCAGCTGAACAGGTTAAACGAACTGCACAGAGAATGGGTATCTCAACAGATATAAGAGCTGTTGATGCGATTGCACTTGGTACCAGTGAGGTAATTCCTCTTGAAATGGTTTCAGCATATGCAGCATTTGCAAATAAGGGTGTTTACTCTAAACCAATTGCAATTACAAAGATAGAAGATCGTTATGGCAATACAATAAGAGAATATTACCCTGCACAGTATGAAGTATTAAGCGAAGAAACAGCATTTTTAATGACAAATCTTATGCAAACGGTAATGGACCGTGGTACGGGTGGAAGTGCAAGATGGAAATATAATTTTACTAGACCTGCGGCTGGTAAAACAGGTACTACCCAAGGTTGGAGTGATGCATGGTTTGTTGGTTTTACACCACAAATAGCTGCAGGTGTGTGGTTTGGCGTGGATGACTACCAAGTTAGTCTTGGGAAAGGACAAGATGGTTCTAAAGCCGCTTTACCATCTTGGTCTCAATTCATGCGAGACAGTCATAAAATACTCGAACTACCAAGAGTAAATTTTCAAAAACCAAGTGGTGTAATTGTCTCTGAAATATGTTCTGTCTCAAAAATGGGATCAAGAAAAACGTGTCCTATAGAAAAAGAATTATATAAATCTGGGACGGAGCCTTCTCAAAAGTGTAGAATACATAGGAATTAATTTTTTAATTAATTATTAATTCATCTTTTAAGACTTCTGTTTTTACCAAAGTATATGTTTTCTTCAATATTCTCTTTGCATTATTTAATCGTTTAGTATTGTTTCCAAAAATTCGAAATATAGGATCTCCTTTATTTACTTTATCACCAATTTTATTTATGAACTCTATACCTGCAGTATAATCTAGTTTATCTTTTT
>CAJWQR010000075.1 GCA_913045195.1 uncultured Legionellales bacterium
CGCTGCTTCAAATAGATAGGGATCTATACTAGAACCACCGTGAGTCCCAGAGCAAGTTGCAAGAATACTGGAATCTATCCCCTTCATTGCTATACTACCATCACGTACTTTATGAATATAATCGCGGCCTGAGCGTTCATTTCCGACACTCCATATCTTGACATTAAGTGGAGCAGGATGTCCATTTTTTTTGCGCATTTCAGCGAATTTTCCATCAGTTGCATTGCTGTATTCAACCCAATCAGCCATTTCTTGAACATCCGCCAAACCATTTTGGCAGATATACGGCTCTGCATTTAGGAGTCTGCAAAGCTCAACAAATTCATGGGTTCCAAAGGTATTTGGCTCAACGACTCCCCATCGAATATCATCTTTGGGTTGACGATCTTCACCAACCCCATTCATCCAATGATAGCCATCAACGAAACATCCTCCTGGCCAACGAATAACAGGTACTTTAAGTTCCTTTAATGCGTTAATGACATCAGTACGAAATCCGTTATTATCTGATAGTGGAGAGCCAGGATCAAATACACCACCATAAACTTGTTTCCCAAAATGCTCGAGAAACCCCCCGAAAATCATAGGATTGTAAGTTTTGGTAGTCGCATCTGTGTTAATCGTTACATTTGCCTGGATGGATGTAGGTTGCCGTGTGGTACAGGATGAAACACAAAACAGTAGGCTTAAGAGTATTATTATTGAATTCTTCATAGTCTATTAGTAAATAGTGGAGTCGCCGAGATTCGAACTCGGGTCCAAACAAGACACTAAACAACTTTCTACATGTTTAGTTTCTATTTATTTTTCGATAATACACTGATTAGAAACTACCTATGTATTACTTAGTTTTTTAATTTCAAAAATATGTCAAAACGCCATATTTTCTATGTTAACTTTTACGATGTCTCTAACAGAACGCCGTTAACAAAGGCTTTCAAGAGACATTTAGCTTTTCCACCTTGTGGAACTAGGCTAATCTTACTATAATTCAGATTATGCAGCTAAAGCGTATTTATTTTCGCCGTTTAAATTTAAATAGATTATTACGCGTACGATTTATTGCGCGACATGCTTACTGTATAATTAAACTTGCTGTCAAAACCAGTCGACCCCATTATTTCAATGAACAAAAAAATGAGGGGCAAATATACAAAAAACTTGTGCATCGAATTTAATGGAGCTATTTTTGAATATTATTTTACGTTAATGAAGATTGGTATAATAAAAGAATTTAAGACTCCTCCTGATAAAAGGGTAGTATTTTCTCCTAGTAAATGTATTAGAGCAAAAGAAGAATTCCCTCAAATTGAATTTCTAATTCAAAAAAGCGATATAAGGTCTTTTTCTGATAAGGAATATGAAAATTTAGGTTTGTCTGTTGTTGAAGATTTATCTATGGCTGATATACTAATAGGGGTAAAGGAGGTCCCAATAGATAAGCTTATTTCAAATAAGCCATATTTCTTTTTTTCACATACTATCAAAAAACAAGACTATAATAAGAAATTATTGCAGGCTATTTTAGAAAAAAATATTCAACTTCATGATCATGAAACTATTGTTAATAAAGAAGATGTTAGACTAATAGGATTTGGGTATTATGCTGGGGTAATTGGCACATACAATGGACTGAGAGCTCTTGGATTAAAACAAGGATTATTTAATCTTCCTAAGGCATCTGATCTAAAAGACAGGAATGAATTTAATAAAGAGTTAGATAAAATTATTCTACCAAATATAAAAATTGTATTATCTGGAAAAGGGAGGGTAGGTTTTGGAGCTAAGGAAGTTTTAGATTATTTGCAAATTAAACAGGTTAGTGTTAAAGAATTTCTAGACAATTCTTTTGATGAGCCTGTATATGTTAATATTGATGTATTAGATTACAATTCTAGAATTGATAATAATGAGTCATCAGCAGATGATTTTTACAAGAATCCTCAAGAATACAGTTCTACATTTATGAAGTTTTGTAAATCTAGTGATGTGTTCATTGCAGGTCATTATCATAACCCAAAAGCACCAAAGCTAATCTCTAAAGAAAACATAAGTTCTGTAGATTTTAATATTAGGGTTATTGCAGATATTAGCTGCGATATTGATGGGCCAATTGTATCAACTATTAGACCGTCAACAATTGAAGATCCTATTTATGGTTATGATCCAATTAACCATTGTGAAATTGATTATATGAATAAAAAGGCTATAGTAGTAATGGCGGTAGATAATTTACCATGCGAATTACCAAGAGATGCTAGTGAAGCTTTTGGTGATATGTTTATCGAGAGTGTATTGCCAGCCTTTTTTAATGGTGATGTCGATTTAATATTAGAAAAATCAAAAATTACTCAAAAAGGGAAGCTTACTCCAAGGTTTGATTATTTACAGGACTTCCTAATAGATTAGCTATTATCGTTTGAGGCTAAAGTGACCTTTAAAGGTTTTAATCAGGGTT
>CAJWQR010000076.1 GCA_913045195.1 uncultured Legionellales bacterium
GTTCATTTTCATCAGATGCTAAATGATTAAAAGCAGCTAAAAAGCTACCAGGTTTACTTTCAACCGATTCTATAACTCCATCTATTGGAACACGATTTACATGGACATTAAAAACATTCAAGAAGATTGATACCAATCTAGCAGGTCCTCCTAAATCAGGATCATCAATCTCTTCTATTCTAACAACTTTACCATCTGCTGGAGAAACAACTATAGTTTTATCTACTGGTATTGAACGAACAGGGTCTCGAAAAAAATTAAGACAAAACAAAAATAATAGGCCTAGAGCTGTATAAAGTATTATCAATAGTTTATTACCTGATGCATGAGCATATACACCAATAGGGAATGTGATAAATAACAATGGAATTAATATTATCCTACCTTCTTTTGCGATCATTTATATTAACCTAAAATTATAGTTCGATTTAAATAACGGCCTCTGCGCCAAATTCTAATTTTTAATTTATCTCCGCTTCTAAAATTTTTTATTGCTAAAATTTCATTGAAATCATCTTTATTTTTTACTTTCTCACCTTCTACTTCAACAATAACATCTTCAAGTTCAAGTTTTGCTTTTGAAGCTGGACCATTTTTTAATATTTCTGTTACAAATAAGCCTTCATAGAATGGAATATTTAAGTAAGAGGCTGCTCTTGGATTTAATGTATATACATTAAATCCAAGTTTCCCTCGATTAATGCGACCTTTCCTTTTTAGCTCCTCGGCTATACTACGCGCTCTATTTATGGGTATAGCAAATCCAAATCCACTAGTTCCTTTCGAGGTATAATCGCCACTATAAACAAATGTATTTATTCCAATTAATTCTCCTTTTGAATTCACGAGAGGACCACCACTATTACCCGAATTAATCGCAGCATCTGTTTGAATCATATTTTGATAGACCTTGCCATCTTGTAGACCAAAATCTAAATTTTTTCCACTGATTATACCAATAGTAGCAGTTGGTTGCTGATTTGCATCAAATAATCCAAAAGGGTTTCCCAGCGCTATAACCCATTCCCCAATAATAAGTTCATCTGAATTCCCCATACTCACATAAGGGAAATTACTGCCATCTAACTTTAGTACAGCTAGGTCTGTTAATTCGTCCCAGCCAACAAATTCAGCATCGAATTTCTTACCTCCTGCTAGTGTTACAAAAATTTTAGATGCATTTTCAACAACATGATAATTAGTTATAACATATCCATCGGGACTAATAACTACTCCTGAACCTTTTGACTCTACTTCTATTGGGCGAAATGGCATGAATCGAAATGAACTTTGAAATTCAATACCCTTTACATTAATACCTACTACTGCTGGACCAACTTTCTTTATAGCACTTGTAATCGCATTTTGACGAGAATAGTCAATTGAATTTTGACTTAAAAGAATGCCAACTAGGGCTATAATTAAATATATTTTAATTAATTTCATAATCAACATGAGTTAGAATCAAACCTTGCGGAGGAGCCTTAATCACATGAACATTTTCTTTAGGATATTTTATTAGATTATTAAAATCCTCAAATTCATATCTTCCTCTTGCTATTTCTACCATTGTTCCAACTAAATACCTTACCATATGATGTAAAAATCTGTTTGCAACTACATAATAATTTAACACTTGGTCTTCGCCTTTCCATATTGATTCATATACTATACATCGATAATGTTCTAAATTTTCATTATTCTTACTGAACGATGTAAAATCATTTTCTCCTAAAAAGGTTTTTGCAGCTTTATTAAGCATATTTAAATCCAAAGGGTCAGTATGCCATGTAAAATTCCTATCAAGAATAAAACCATCAGTTCTAATTCTATATTTATAATGTCTTTTATTTGCAGAAAATCGTGCATGAAAATTCTCATCAACCTTAGATAATTCCATTACCTTAATATCACGTGGAAGATTACCATTCAAAGCATCTTTTATTTTTTCAGGCTTCATATCGATATTAATATCAAAGTGAGCAGCTTGACCTGTTGCATGGACTCCTGTATCAGTTCTACCTGCGCCATGAACTCGAGTCTGTTTGTGGTTATTAATTCTATTTAAAGCTGATTCTAACTCACCTTGAATAGTTCTTTCATTGTTTTGCAATTGCCAACCTCTAAAGCCCGTACCATCATATTGAATAATAATCTTATAACGTGACAATTAGATCTATTCCCCGATATCCAAACAAAATTAAAGTGATTTGAGTTAGATGAATTAATCTAAAATCAATAAGGTGTGCAACCCCCCGTGGAAATTTTTTCCCATATCCCCGAAGTTTCATTGCATTTGCGATATCATCTGCCAAATAGAGCTGATATAACATTAAGCCTGGAAGCATTTTAGCAGTAATCCTAAGCTTTTCAAAATGTGTAAAACCTGATTTTAATCCAAGTGATCGACGAGTATTTAATAAGGAATTCCAATTTGATT
>CAJWQR010000077.1 GCA_913045195.1 uncultured Legionellales bacterium
TCACAAAGATTATCAATAGGTTTATTTGGATCTAAAATTACTGCTGCCGCTACAACTGGTCCCGCTAGCGGCCCTCTACCTACTTCATCGACGCCGGCCACCAAATCAGCTTTATTTATCAGCAATTCATTAAGAGATTCTATCATTTTTAATTAGTTTTAATACTGAATTTGCTGCTTGATAATTTGCTTTCTTTCTAAGCTCAATCGATAATTTTGCAAAATGATTCGTTAGTTTTTTTATGCTTTTCTCTGAATTCAAGAGTTTATCCAATTCTGAAGCTAAAATTTCTGGTCTACATTTGAATTGTAAGCATTCCGGGACTATCTCACGACCAGCTAAAATATTAGGTAATGATGCATATGGAATCTTTGCTAGTAATTTAACAATAAAATATGTCGGCCATGAAAGCTTGTATGTAACAATCATTGGTTTTTTAAGTAGCATTGCCTCAAGTGAGGCTGTACCTGATGCAAGCATAATAATATCAGAAGACTCAATAACGCGATGTGTTTTATCTATATATATATTAATTTTTAATTGAGGAATAATTTTATCAGCTAGTTTTTTAAAAACATTTGAAGATTTTTCATCGGTAAAAGCACTTATAAAAAAAAGATTTTTATGTTTGCTCTGAGCTAATAATGCTGCTTTTAACAATGGGATTGCAATTCTTTTTATTTCGGTTAACCGACTTCCAGGGAGAAGAGCTATTACTGTTTTAGTTAATGGAATATCTAATTCTTTTCTTGCTGATTCAGTATTAGGCTCATCAGGTAATTTATCTGCAAGTGGATGTCCTACGTATTTATTAGGAATATTAAATTTATTATAAATATCTCCCTCGAATGGAAATAAATTTAGAATTAAATCAACTGATTCTCTAATCTTTTTTATTCTATTTTTTCTCCACGCCCAAATAGAAGGACTTACATAATGAACTGTTTTTATGCCAGCATTTCTTAATTTTTTTTCTAAAAATAAGTTAAAATCAGGGGCATCAATCCCAATAAAGATATCTGGGGGATCTTCAAGAAAATGCTTAATTAATTTTTCTCTTATATCTTTTAATTCAAAATATCTTCCTAACACTTCAGTAAATCCCATTACTGATAACTTTTCCATTGGAAATAAGATATTCATATGCTCATTTGCTAGTTTTTCTCCGCCGATTCCCTCAATTGAAATATCTTTAACTCTTTTACTTAATTCATGAACAAGTCCAGCACCAAGCATATCTCCTGATGGCTCACCAGTGACGATGGCAATGCGTAACATCAAATCACTCTAATCTAATATCGAAAGTAAATTTCATTACCTAACAATTCCTCGCTCTGATGATGAAATAAACGAGTGCATTACATTTACACTTTTTGAATCAACAGATAATTCCATTAATTCGTTAAGTGCTTCTGTGAGAGTCAGGCCCTCACGGTAAATAATTCTATAAGCCTTCTTCAATAAATTGATTGTATCAGCATCAAATCCATTTCTTTTTAATCCTTCGCGATTAAGGCCAGATGGCTTTGCAGTATTACCAGACACCAATATATATGGCGGAACATCTTTAACAATAACTGACGAAATAGCTGAAAAACTATAACTACCAACACGGCAAAATTGATGTACTCCAGTAAAGCCACCAAGCGTTACAAAATCTTGTATAGCAACATGTCCGGCTAAGGTTGTATTGTTAGCAAAAGTAGAATTGTTGCCTATAATGCAATCATGGGCGATATGAACATAAGCCATAATCCAATTATTATTGCCGATGATTGTTTTGCCGCCGCCATCTGATGTCCCTCGATTAATAGAAACATACTCTCTGATCGTATTATTGGCCCCAATTTCTAAATAAGAGTTTTGATCCTCATTAAATTTTTTATCCTGCGGATCTTCGCCAATTGAACTAAAATGAAATATTTTATTATTTGGCCCTATCGTTGTTGGGCCGGTAATTACTACATGAGAACCGATAACTGTACCAGAGTCTATAGATACATTTTCACCAATTACTGAATATGGGCCAATGCTAACATTTTTATGTATATCAGCATTGGAGTGAACAATGGCAGTTTGATCAATCAAGGAATTATTCCATGATTGTAGTTAATAATTCAGCAGACGCCACTTCATTTGAATTAACACATGCAGAGGCATTAAATTTCCATAGACCTCTTTTCACTGTTAAGAATTTAATATCTATTATTAACTGATCTCCAGGAACTGCGGGTTTCCTAAAACGGGCTTTATCTACTCCGACTAGGTAGTATAACTCGTTTTCAGATTTTCTAGTTTCATCGAACCCATA
>CAJWQR010000078.1 GCA_913045195.1 uncultured Legionellales bacterium
ATTCTTAAACCCGTGTTAGGGTCAAATAATATAGCTTTACTGGTATCCACCTGAAGATCAAAGCCTTTTCCAGCAGTATTTCCAGATTCTGGGCTTAATCTTGCCATAACTTCATTTTCATTCCATTGACCTATCGCAACAGTATCTGCACCCATCGGCTCCAACACTTCGACATCAAATTTAATTTGTTGGACAAATGAATTATCGGCGACTAAAGGCTGAATTTCTGTCAGCATTTCTGGTCTTATGCCTAACAAAACAACATCTAAATTCGAATTATTTAGAGCATCCTTACAGGGGATCGATAATTCATATTTTTCACCACCACTGTCAATTATTAAGTTTTGATCTTTAACAATACATTCAATAAAATTCATCCCCGGTGAGCCCATAAAATCAGCAACAAAATGACTTACTGGATCATTATATATCTCATAAGGTGTACCCACTTGTTGCAACTCTCCATCCTTAAGGACTGCTATCCGGTCTGCTAAAGTCATTGCTTCAATTTGGTCATGAGTAACATAAACGATAGTTGTTCCAATTCGTTTATGTAATTTTTTAATTTCAGTGCGCATCTCAACTCGAAGCTTCGCATCTAAATTTGATAAAGGCTCGTCAAATAGAAATACCTTTGGTGATCGCGCTAACGCCCTTCCCATAGCTACCCTTTGTCGCTGCCCACCTGAGAGTTGACCTGGTTTTCTATCTAATAAGTGATCAATTTGAAGAAGTGAGGAGACCCTTTTAAGAATTATTTCTTGTTCATTTTTTGGCATTTTGCTCATCTCTAGCCCGAAACAAATATTTCTTGCCACATTCATTGTCGGATACAAAGCATAAGATTGAAACACCATCGCAATATCTCTATCTTTTGGAGACTCTTCGGAAACGTCATTTCCATCGATAACAATTTCACCACCAGTTAATTCCTCTAGTCCAGCAATCAAGTTCATTAATGTTGACTTACCACAACCTGAAGGCCCGATAAGAATTAAAAACTCTCCATCTTTAATATCCAGATTGATGTCCTTAAGTACCTCAGTTTCACCAAAAGATTTTTTAATACCATTAAGACTTATACTTCCCATTTTTTTATCCTGTATTTATTGTTTCAAATAGTTATTGATAGTTTTTATCCTTTAACTGCTCCAGCAGTAAGACCTTTAACAAAGTACTTGCCTGCAATCACATAAACCACTAAAGTTGGCATGGCAGCAATGATTGCAGCAGCCATATCAACGTTATATTCCTTTCCACCGACTGAAGTATTAACTAAATTGTTAAGTGCTACCGTTATTGGTTGGGTCCCAGAGCCTGAATAAACGACACCAAATAAAAAATCGTTCCATATCTGAGTAAACTGCCAAATTATTGTGACCACAAAAATTGGGGTAGACAAAGGAATAAAAACATGCCTAAAAATTGCAAAGAAACCTGCTCCATCGAGTTTTGCAGCTTTCACTAATTCTGTTGGTATACCTACATAATAGTTACGGAAAAAAAGTGTTGTAAAAGCTACGCCATAAATGACATGAACTAGCACTAAACCAGTTACTGTATTTGCTAATCCTAACGAACCTAAGAGTTTAGCCATTGGCAGGAGAATGACTTGAAAAGGAATAAAACAGCCAAATAATAAAGCTCCAAATATAAATTCACTCCCTTTAAATTTCCATTTGGCTAAAGCATAGCCATTAAAAGCGCCAATAATCGTTGAAATTATGACTGCCGGGAATACAATACGAACACTATTCCAAAAAAATGGCGCCAAGCCCCTACACTCACTACCGGTACAGGCTGATGACCAAGCCTTTTTCCATGCATAAAAAGTTGGGTCCATTGGAAGTGCCATTAAGTTACCACTTCGGATCTCTTCAATATCCTTAAGAGATGTTGTAAACATTACATATAGAGGTGCTAAATATATAAATGCAAAAAAAAGTAATATCAAATAAATTAATGTACGACCAATATTGATATTTGTTAGTTTAAAACTATTCATGATTTTTTCTCGCGTAATTCAGAATACAAATAGGGAATTAAAACAGCCAGCACACCAAACAACATAATCATTGCACTTGCAGCACCAACTCCAATTTGCGCCCTATTAAAGGAATAGGTGTACATAAAATTTGCTGGCAAGTCTGATGCATAACCTGGGCCACCACCTGTAAGCGCTTGAACTAAATCAAAACTTTTAATGGCTATATGCGTAAGAATAACGATAGCACTAAAAAAAACGGGTCTCATTAACGGCAATATGATGTGCCAATAAAGACGAGGGGTTGATGCACCGT
>CAJWQR010000079.1 GCA_913045195.1 uncultured Legionellales bacterium
AACCAAGATCAGGTTTGCCAGTTTCACACCAAACCAAATCTGCATATGGTGCATAAGCAACACCACGAGAAATGGATTGTTCTAAACCATTTTTTACAATATAAAAGCCTTCTGAAGTGCGCTCTCCTGTTATAAATGATGCATCGTAGGGGTCAACATCCGATGTTAGTAGGTTTGCTGCTTCTGAGTCAGTGCGAGCTAATAAAACAGTAGGCACTCCCATAACATCTGCAGCCAGTCGAGCAGAAATAAGTTTTTGTATTGCTTCTTGAGTAGGGACTAACACTTTACCACCCATGTGGCCACATTTTTTAACAGCGGCTAATTGATCTTCAAAATGAGCACCTGCGGCACCGTTAGAGATCATATTTTTCATTAACTCAAAAGAATTCAATACACCACCAAAACCCGCTTCAGCGTCAGCAACAATCGGCAAAAAGTAATCAACATGACCGTCGTCACCAGACTCAATACCTTTCGCCCATTGAATTTCATCAGCTCTTTTGAAGGTATTATTGATACGTCTTACCATAGTTGGAACTGAATCATATGCATATAATGATTGGTCTGGATACATGGTCTCAGAGGTATTTCCATCAGCTGCAACTTGCCAACCTGACAAGTAGATTGCTTCAATACCTGCCTTTGCTTGTTGCATCGCCTGTCCGGCAGTAATGGCTCCCATACAGTTCACATAGCCTTTTTTAGCAGTACCATTCACTAATTCCCAAAGTTTTTCTGCACCACGACGAGCATAGGTACATTCGGGTTGAACTGAACCTCGCAAACGCACAACGTCCTCAGCACTATAAGTACGCTTTACATTTGACCATCTTGGGTTATCTTGCCAATCTTTTTTTAGTGCTTTTATTTGTTCTTGTCTGTTCATTTTTTTTACCTCTTCGTAATTATTGTGTTTTATAAATTCTGACAGATTATAGTCAGGTTGTAAGTCTATTATTAAGTGTTATTTTTATGATACCAACGATAATTTAAAAATATTTAATATTTTCACTATATAATATTTATTTTTCATATTATGAAATAATTATGATTCTAAGATCTATAGACAAAAAATACAATGCCATTGAAAAGTGCCTTCAAATCCTGTCTATATTTTCACTTGATAAAACTCAATTTAGCATCAATGAAATTTGTGAAAAATTGGACTTTAATATTTCTACTACCTATCGTATCTTATGCACACTTGAGGAATATGGGTACGTTTCAAGATTAAAAAATAAAGATTATGTAGTTGGAACGCAAGCACTTTATTTAAGTGCTATTTACACTCAAAGTAATCACTTAGAGCAAATTCGTCCTATTGTTGATGCAATAAGAGATATGTCTGGTGAAACTGCTTCATTTTTTGTAGAAGAGGATAGTATGCGAATTTGTCTATATCGGGCTCATTCACGTGATGAAATTCGTCACAATATTGAACAGGGTAGCCGTTTAGAATTGAATCGAGGGGCATCAGGAAGAATTATCCTTGCTTATGGCAAAAGAAAGAATGACAAAGCTGGGTTTTATAAGGAAATTAGAGATGCTGGCTACTATCTCTCAATTCATGAGCATAATTCCTCTTTGTTTGCGCTTGCTGTTCCAGTAATATCTAGCAGTTCTAAATTTGTTGGTGCAATTGTAGTTTCTGGACCAATCAGTCGCTTCAACGACAAACAAAAGATATTTTTATTGAAACTTCTTAGGTCTCAGCTAAATAATATTGTTATGCCTTAATAATTCTATATTTCAAGTTAAGCAGTATTTTTATTTAATTAAAGATATTACTAAAACTAGTAATACTCATATATATGAGTATACTGTTAAATTTAAACTTTCTATTTATATCAAATTATTTAGTTTTAGTCGAGAAATATGATTGAAAAAAAACTTTACCAAAAAGTAATTGAGTATATCAATAAGGAAATAAAAAGCGGTAATCTTACTAATGGAGATGTAATTCCTTCTGAATCTAAACTATCCAAATTATTAGATGTCAGTGTTGGCACTATTAGAAAAGCAGTCGACAAATTGGAAAACAACAACATCTTGTACCGCCAGCATGGTAAAGGTACATTCGTTTCAGATCATGGATTCGATAATAGATTACTATATAAAATGACCAAAAAAGCTCAAAAAAAGTTTCCGCGCAT
Source organism: uncultured Legionellales bacterium (assembly GCA_913045195.1). Lineage (GTDB taxonomy): Bacteria > Pseudomonadota > Gammaproteobacteria > Eutrophobiales > Eutrophobiaceae > UBA11869. The sequence continues at coordinate 2,157 of CAJWQR010000079.1, forward strand.
ATTACTGCCAGAATCAAGCGATGAAAGAGTTCTACAGGCTGCATTATCGCTTTCCACTCAAAAAATTTCGAAAATTGTTCTTCTTGGCAATAAGGATGAAATTTGTTCTCAAATAGATCAGTC
>CAJWQR010000080.1 GCA_913045195.1 uncultured Legionellales bacterium
GTTATATGAGATATGAAAATGACCTTTGTGTTACTATTTACTCCAGACAAAAATTGATCGATAAAATCTCCTTTTGTTTTTACTGGCATGGAAATTTCTTGCTGAACAATTTTAAACTTATTCTTTTTTGAGGCATTGCTCCATGCGCGAACCAGAGCACCATACTCATGCTGAGTCATTAGAACTTCATCCCCGTTTGAAAGATGTAGATTATCAAATATGTTGTTTACCGCAGTTGTAGGGTTTGGGAATAACAGTATATCTCTTTCTGGACAGTTTATGTACTCTCCTATGTATTGTCTAGAGCGTTTTAAGTACTTCCACAAATTTTCTGTCATAAACTGCACAGGCTGTTGTTCTAATTCCTTTTGCCATTTTTGATAATCATCAAATACAGAACTTGGACATGCACCGTAAGATCCATGGTTTAAAAATGTAATCTCTGGATCCAACAAAAAAAGATTCTTCAATTTTATTAAGTTATCCTATATAATTATTTATTTTTTTAAAATGACCAGATATTTGGAAGAATTATTACTGCAGTTAAGAAGAGCAATAAAGACAATGGAAGCCCAACTCGGATATAGTCACTAAACTTGTAACCACCAGGGCCATACACCATTAGATTTGTCTGGTAGCCAATAGGAGTAATAAAAGATGCGCTTGCTGCAAATGCAACCGCAAATACAAATGGTCTTGATTCTAAACCTATTTGTCCAGAAACAGAGATAGCAATAGGAACCATGATTATTGCGGTAGCAACATTAGATGATATCTCAGTAAGTATCATTGTAATAAAATAAATGGTTGCTAAAAGCACATATGGCTGCCAGGAAATAGAAAACAAATATATAAATCGTGAAATATTATTTCCGATCCAATCTGCTGTGCCTGTTGATTGTAAGACAATACCAATAGGTATTAAAGCAGCAATTAAGATAATTACCTGCCAGTGTATAGACTGGTAGCTTTCCTGAGCCGTGATAATTTTTAAGCACAACAGTATAACAACACTTACAAACGCACCCTTAAGTATTGGGACATATCCAATTGAAGCTAAGAATATTGAAATTAGAACCACATATATACTAACCCACCAAAATCTATCTTTTTGTAATCTGGCTTCAACCTTACCTAGTACAATAAAATCTCCACGATCGGATAAAGTCGAGATTTTTTTAGTAGGACCATAGACTAATAATGTGTCAAAAGCATGTAGCTGCATATGCGCTATCTTTTTCCTAATGATGTCACCCTCACGACGTATCGCCAATATAAATGCTCCAAAAACCTGTCGGAAATTCGTTGACATTAGACTCTTACCCACAAGGTCTGAATCATCAGTAAGTAAACACTCCACTAGTTCATTATCCTCTTGCTCTAATTCTGCCTGTGTCAATTTTTCATCAGTTAAAAGCGTGATACCCTCTACCTCCTTCATACGAATAAAATTCTCCAATGTCCCTCTTACAAAAAGGATATCGCCCTCTTTTAATATGGTCCTGCGAATATTGTTTACAATATGTTTTTGATCTCTAATGATGTCTAGTACGGTAACATCATAGTTATGGTTTATTGATCTATCTAAACAAGATTTACCTACTAATGCTGATTCTTTTTTTATTCTCATTTCAGTTAAATATCCACCAAGATGATAACTTTTAGTAAGGCTTGATGTAACAGTCCTTGAAGGGATGAGCTTGGGTGCAACTATTAGGAGATATATCGTACCAATAATCAAAATGATAATCCCATACCTAAAAAATTCAAACATTCCTAATGGCTCAACTCCTTCATAACTCATGTATATAGAGTTGACTAACAAATTAGTAGAAGTTCCAACAAGTGTGAGCGTGCCCCCTAATATTGCCGCATAGCTTAATGGTATTAGCATTTTAGAAGGACTTATTTGATACCTGTGTGCAAGGCGAATGGTAACCGGCATAAAAATTGCTACTATTGCTGTATTATTAATAAGAGAAGAGGCAATACTTACTGTAAAATAATATACGGCCATACCCAGACCTCTTGAAGACTGTAATAATCGATTTATCGTGACCACTAAATATTCTAGAAGACCGGTCTTTTGAATTGCGCTGCTAAGTATAAATAGTAGTCCAATAGTAATTACTGCAGGATTAGAAAAACCCGAAACAGCCTCAGTAGGTGTTAGATAGCCTAAACCAAAAAAGCATGACAGAATAATTAAAGCAGTGACATCAATCGTAAAATATTCTAAAAGAAATAGAATGAATCCCAAAA
>CAJWQR010000081.1 GCA_913045195.1 uncultured Legionellales bacterium
CAATTAACGAAAAGGTTATAAGTTATTTCAAAAATGAAAAATTTGATATTAAATCGTTTGCAAGTTTTAACCTAGAGTCAGATTTAGATATTGGAAAAATTGATCCAAATTATTTATATGAAGTATTGGCAAAAATGGACACAGGAGATTCGGAAGCGCTCTTTATATCTTGCACAGCTTTACCCGCACTTGAAATTATTCAGAAACTAGAAAACAAAATAAAAAAAACTGTTCTTTCCAGCAATCAAACTCTAATCTGGGATTCGATTAGGCAAGTTGGATATATTTCTTCAATTGAAGGGTATGGAAAATTATTTAATAACAATTGAATGAAGCAAACTTATATTAAATAATGTTTAAGAACCGAATTGATACATTGAGATCAAAACTTAAGGAATCAAACATTGATGTTGCGTTGATTACAGATGACGACAATGTTTACTATTATACGGGTTATTATGATTATCTTCATATGGAATTTGGTCGTCCGACAATATTAATTGTTCCTAAAGAAGATAAAACTATACTAATTACTCCAGCTGTGGACTCAGGCTTGGCAGAAAATGATGCTTTGGTTGATCATATCGAACCTTGGAATGATGGAATTGGTAACGAATGGCGCGAAATTATTCCCAATCTTTTAAGAAAAACAAATCGTATTGCAATCGAATTAAATTATATTCCAGCAATAGTTCTTAACTATATCAATTCTTTGGTGGACCAAAATAAAATAGTTGATGTTACACCAATTACTTCAGATATGCGCATGATTAAGTCTGAAGAAGAACTTAAATTAGCAAGACACACGGGAGAGGTTGGATTGGCAATGATGACCGCTGGTCGTGGAGCTATTAAGGCCGGAGTCCCAGAGTATGAAGTAGCTTTAGCTATCTCTAGCGCAGGAACAAGAAAATCTTCAGAAATACTTAAAAAAAATTATAAAGGAACACGAATGTCTCCGTTGACACATTTTTTACAAATTATGTCATCAGGCAAAGATACATTGACAGCTCATCATCGTGCTTCCACAAAAATAATAAAACACGGTGACCCTGTATTTCTATGTTTTTGTGGTATGAATAACTTTCATCGTTTTAAACTAGGTTTTGATAGAACATTTTGGGTTGGAGAAATTTTAGAAAAATCACAAGAAAAAGCTTATCAAGTATGTATAGATAGCCAGTCTGCAGCTCTTAAATTACTTCGTGCAGATGTAATTGCAGAAGAAATCCACGCAGCTTATGCGGAAGTTATTCAAAAGGCAGGTTACGATTATCCCAGGTTCAGATGTGGTCGAGGAACAGGTTTTAGTTTTCTTGAAAAACCAGAATTAGTTGTTGGGGACAAAACAGTTTTAAAAGCTGGAATGGTATTTTCAGTGGATGGTTGTACATATGCTAAAGATTTTAGAGCCCAAGTTGGTGACAGCGTTATTATTACTGAAGAAGGATATGAACCTATAACCCTTTTTCCCAATTCTATTGAAGAATCAATTATTAAATAAAATAATTAATGTTAAATTCTGGAAACAAAAAATGATTTTTACAAAAACAGAATATAAAGAAAGATTAATAAAAGTTAAAGATGCAATGCAAAAAAAGGGCATTGATTTAATGATTTCACAAGATCCAGCCAATATGAATTATTTAACAGGTTATGATGCGTGGTCTTTTTATTATGCTCAATGTGTTTTAGTTCATATTAATGAAGACGAACCAATTTGTTTTCTAAGACCAATGGATGCAGGGGGAGCATATATAAAAACTTATTTGCAAAATAAAAACATAATAACGTATGACGAAAAATGTATTCATACATGGCCCTCTCATCCTTACGAATATCTTGTTGAAGAAATAAAACGAAGGAAATGGGATAATCAGAGCATTGGTCTTGAAATGGATAGTCATTATTTTACTGCTTTTTGTTATAAAAAAATAAAAACAGGTTTGCCTAATGCAAAGTTGAAAGACTCAAAACGCCTGGTGAATTGGGTAAGATTTGTAAAATCAGATGCAGAAATTGATTTAATGAGAATAGCTTCAAGAATAACCGAAAAAGGAATGAAAACAGCACTTGAAAATATAAATTCCGGCGTAAGACAATGTGATGCTGTTGCTGAAATTCAAAAATCATTAATTAGTGGTACACCGGAATTTGGCGGAGATTATTCAAGCATTGTACCTATGTTACCAACTGGAAAAGGCACTTCAGCATCTCATTTAACTTGGACTGAAGAAAAATTCATAAAAGGTGAAGCAA
>CAJWQR010000082.1 GCA_913045195.1 uncultured Legionellales bacterium
TTTGGTGTTGGTAATTTTTGGATTTGACCTATCAATTAAGTCTCTTGAGTTTCTACATCAGAGAAAAATAGTTAGTGTTTGTTGGTGGTTAAACGATCCATTTCAATTTAAACGGTCTTTAGATAAAGCACCTTACTATGATTTTTTATATACAAACTCAATGGTTAGTGTAGAAAATTATAAGGCATCAGGTATTTATAATGTAAGTTGGCTACCAACAGCTTGCGATCCAGATGTTCACAAACAAGTATTAGCAGTTGATAAGTATAAAAGCGAAGTATGTTTTGCTGGCGATTGGTGTTTATTACGTGAACAATGGTGTTTGGAACTTAATAAGCATTTCGATCTTCGTATTTTTGGTCCTTGGAAGAAAAAATTAAAAAGCAATTCACCTCTGTTAAGCTGTGTTTACGATGGGTTTTTCTCACCTCAAGAGATGTGCCAAATGTTTGCAAGTTCAAAAATTGTATTTAATATTCACAGTTGGCACGGAAAGTGGAATCATGGGACAAACCCACGCTTGTTTGAAGCAGCTGGTTGTGGAGTTTGTCAGGTGGTTGATTGGAAGAAGGATATTCCATATTTATTTGATATTCCCAACGAGGTTATAACTTATTCGGATTATTCTGGTTTAATATCCAAAGTGAAAGATTTAATTAATAGTCCAAATACTAGAGAATCTATGAGTAAAAATGCGCAACAACATGCATACGATGAGCATACTTATACTCATCGTATGCATTCTATTTTGGAGAAAATTTGATAAATTTACTAATTAATAACATGATCTCTATATTAATGATAAGTCTCAATGGATAAAATAATTCGAGTGCTGCACACCGAATGGTCTGATGGTTGGGGTGGTCAAGAAATTCGTATCCTTGCAGAAAGTAAAGCTTTTATCAAGAAAGGATACAACATAATAATAGCCGCCAATCCTAATAGTGACTTGTTTAAAAAATCTAATCAAGCAGGCGTGCCAACTTTTGCATTAAAAATGAATAAAGGTTTGAATTTATTGGCAATTTTCAGTTTAGTCAGATTTATTAAAAAAAATCACATAGAAATTGTTCATACTCACAGTTCTGTAGATTCACGCACAGCAGGGATAGCTGCACGTATTTCAGGTATAAAAGTTGTACGAAGTAGACATATTAGTATTCCAATTAGTAAAAGTCGTCTAACGTGGTGGCAATATATGAAATTAGCGGATAGGGTTATTACTTCTGGTAGCCATATTCGTAATGCAATGATTAAAGTTAATAAAATGTCTGCTGAAAAAATTATTTCTGCACCGGCAGGTGTAGATACTCAGCAATTTTCTATAAATAGAAAATTGAAAGATATTCGTCCAGATTACAATCTAAATAATACTCATTTTGTAGTGGGTATTGTCTCAGTCTTGCGTTCTTGGAAAGGGCACAAATATTTGATAGAGGCAATTAAAATAGCTTCTAAGGTTATTCCTAATATTCGCTTAATTATTGTTGGCTCCGGACCTCAAGAAGAGAATATTAAAAAACTAATAAATCAAATTGAATTAAAAGATTATGTAATTTTAACGGGATATCAGCCTGATCCAGCCCTGTATTACAAAGCAATGGACGTGATGGTTTTGCCTTCATATGCGGGAGAAGCAACTTCTCAAGTTTTGCCTCAAGCTATGTTAATGGGTAAGCCAGTTATTTCTACCGACACTGGGGGCTTGTCAGAGGTAGTTATTCATAATAAAACAGGCCTTATTGTTCCAACCAAAAACAGCCTAGAGATTTTTAATGCAATTAAAACTCTTTTTGATGATGATAGTTTGCGTAACAGACTTGCTGAAGAAGGTAGAGTGCATGCTTTAAATAACTTTACTTTTGAGAAAATGATTAAAACTACTGAAACTGTCTATCACGACGTAGTTGCACGCTAATTATGAAACTAATTACTCAAATTAACAAGCTATTACCTTATTTAACAAAACCATCTGATATCAATATTTTTCACAATGTTTTAGTTGTCTCAAACACTGGTTTAGGTGACACGATTTTGTCCACACCTGCAATTATCAGCCTAAGAAACAGTTTTCCAGAAATAAACATAACATTTATGGTCAATAAAAAAATGTTTCCATTGTTTGATGGGTTTGAGTTTGTTGATAGCTTTGTATTTTATTCCTCAGGTTTTTTCTCTCAGTTAAGAATTATTAACAATTTAAGAAAAAGAAAAATTGATACCATATTTTTGTTTCACTCGAATGGGCCTG
>CAJWQR010000083.1 GCA_913045195.1 uncultured Legionellales bacterium
AGCGAGTAAAGATGTTTATTTGCAAAAACCAACATCACTTACCGTTGAAGAAGGACGGATTTTAAGCGATATCATTCAAAATAAAGGTACTATTTTACAAGTAGGCACACAACAACGCTCCATGGCACAATTTAGGATTGCCGCCGAATTAGTCCGTAATAAAAGAATTGGAAAATTACATACGGTAAAAGTAGGTCTTCCAGGTGATCCGTCAGGACCCGAAGCCCCTAAAATGCCAGTACCCTCAAATTTAAATTACGATATGTGGTTAGGTCAAACTCCATTGATGGATTATACAGAAATCGGTGTACATCCGCAACAAGATTATAGCCGACCCGGTTGGTTGCGTATTGAACAATTCGGAGCAGGAATGATTACTGGATGGGGGCAACATCATTACGACTCTGCTGCTTGGGGTATGGATACAGAATTAACGGGGCCAATATCCGTACAAGCCGTAGCAGAATTTCCAAAATCAGGACTTTGGAATGTTCATAGTGATTTTATGTCAAAAGCAGAATACAAAAATGGCATAACCATGTACACCAGCAGTGGAGGTTACACCAACGGTATTAAATATATAGGTACGGATGGTTGGATATTTGTTTCAAGAGGAGCTTATACAGCTTCAGCTTCTGACCCTGTGGCAGCAGCTGAGAGTTCAAAAGCATTAAATGCCAGCGATCCAAAAATATTGACTTCTGTTATAGGGTCTGATGAAATGCATTTGTATAAAAGCAATGAACAACATGGTAACTGGTTAGATTGTATAGAAAACAGAAAGCCTCCGATATCTCCCGTTGAAATGGGTCACAGGGCTTGTTCTATTTGTTTAATTACACATATTTCCATGAAATTAAAAAGAAAGTTGAATTGGAATCCTGAAACAGAAAAGTTTATTAATGATGAAGAAGCAAACAGCATGTTAACACGTTCACAACGAAAGCCTTACGGTGTCAATTATATTAAAGGTTTATAAGCAATTAAAACTGAATTAAAAGAAGAAGATATATACACAATAAACTAACCAAATGAATTAATTATAATATTTTAATTTTTTAAAGTAAAAAATCAAATTCATTAAAAAAAAATACATATTTTTAATTTAAATAAATTATAAACCAAACTAAAAATGAGTAAACATCTTACGTATAGATCAGGCAATCCTGTACTAACATCAAACGCATTTAACACCACTGCTATTTCATCAGAAACTATGACAATAAATGGCACAGTAAATAAAACGTTCTTAAGCCTAACACTTTTAATGGTGACTGGATATTATACTTTTATGTCTGGACAAATAATGTCTGGATTTGCTATTTTTTCTCTCATTGCTGCTTTTATAGTTGCTATAATTACAATATATAAAAAAGAATGGTCTCCTATAACAGTACCCATCTATGCAATTTTAGAAGGTATTGGTTTAGGTTGGATTTCATATTCTTTTAATTCTCTTTATGATGGAATTGTACTAAGTGCAATCTGCATTACAGTTAGTATTCTTTTAGCAATGCTAATGATTTATAGATCTGGTCTAATTAAGCCTACAGAAAATTTTAAATTAGGAGTTGCTGCAGCAACTGGAGGAATTATGATGCTTTATATGATTAATCTCGTTATGAGTTTTTTTGGTTCTCAAATGGGAATTATGAACATACAGAATGCTTCATTAATGAGTATTGGTTTTAGTTTATTTGTTATAGTAATAGCTGCACTTAATCTAGTTGTGGATTTTGATTTTATAGAAGAAGGTGCTGAAAAGGGAGCACCAAAATACATGGAATGGTTTGGAGCCTTTGGTCTTATGGTAACACTTGTTTGGCTTTACTTAGAAATCCTTAGATTATTAGCCAAGTTAAGGTCTAGATAATAAAACTTTGTTGAATTGGTTGTTTTATAATTTTGTTCATATGCTATAAATTTCCACCATTTTTACGATTCGCTTTGCTGCCGCAACTGCCGCAGAGTGATCCTGTGAAAAGTTGAGTCTGATACTGTCCATACAAGCTGGATCAAATTCTGATCCAGGCGTAACTATCACCTTTGCCTGATAACGCAGTAAGCGTATAAAAGTATATAAATCTACACTAAGCGAGGGCAGTTGTGGGAAAAGATAGCTGCCAGCCTGTGGGCTTGCTGTATAGATATTAGCAG
>CAJWQR010000084.1 GCA_913045195.1 uncultured Legionellales bacterium
ATTGGATTGAGTTACTCTGATCAAGTACGATTTCGAAGCAATATTAATATCCGTTTCGGCAATCCAATAAAGCTCTGTGATTTTGAGAAAGAGTATAATATAAATGAAGTGGAAACAGTAAATAAAGTCACTTCAATCATTAAACAATCATTAAACAATCTAACAAATTATATTCAAACTGATGAGATTGAAGATATCGTGCAAGGCTTAGAACTAATATATAAAATGGAGCTTATGACAGAGCTTGGCATGGAGGTAGATAATAAAAATGACGGCTTTATTACTTCAAAAATATTAACCGATGCTGTTCAATGGTATAAAGACAATGAACCTGCTCTCATTATTGAATTTCGAGAAAAGCTAAATAAATATATAGAACTATTGAAACAATTGGATATAAGAGATGAATTTTTAGACCCCGTTAGGCAAGAAAAACGAAAATGGGGAAAGACCAAAACAATCTTATTTTTAATTATTGGTTCTCCGTTATTTATTTGGGGAATTATTACAAATTATATCCCTTACATACTTCCGCGAGTATTAGTAAAAATAACCAATAAAGATCAATCTGAAGAAGCAAGCTGGAAGCTAATTTATGGTTTCATCTTTTTTGTATTTTATTATGCAGCCTCAATAACATTATTCTGGAAACTAACGCAAAATCTTTTTCTTACATTCCTATTTATATCTAGCTTAATTCCATCTGGTGACTTTGCATTGTATTACAGTAAAAACATAAAGAAATACAAACAGCATGTTAAGTTCTTGTCCATTTTTTATGAAAAAAGGACACTAATATTTGAAATTATTCAAAAGAGAATAGAACTTTTGCAGTTTATTGAAGAATCAAAAAATAGATATTTACAGACTATAAAATAAGAAAACCACTTTAATGGTTGATCCAATAAAAAAAATTCTTTTAAAACATCCAAAAAGTGCTTTTATCAATCAAAAGACAATTAATGAGCAATACCTTAAGCTTAATTATTTGGAAGCACCAAATTTCAATAAAGCAATTCTTGATTATGAAAATTTTGTTAGTCTGTTGAAATCATTTGATATTGAACTACATTATTTACCAAAAGATAAATCAACTTCACTCGATTCAATATATACTCACGATCCATGTGTTATTTCAAACAATGGGGTAATAATATGTAACATGGGTAAAAAGTCTAGATTACCTGAGTTAGATACTATAGAAAAATTTTTTAATTCAATGCAAATACCAATACTCGGGAAAATAAAAACTCCTGGTATTCTTGAAGGTGGTGATGTAGTATGGATTGATAACAAAACAATCGCAGTTGGAGAAGGCTATCGAACAAATAGAGAAGGTATAGAACAATTAAGATATTTATTGTCTGATCAGGTAGAAACGGTAATAAGTGTACCAATGCCGCATTGGACTGGTCCTCAAGACTGTTTACACTTAATGAGTAATCTTAGCCCAATTGATCATAATCTATATCTAGTCTATTCCAGGTTGCTTCCGGTATCATTTAGAAAATATCTTCTAGATGAAAATATAGAACTAATAGATGTCCCAGATGAAGAATATGAATCAATGGGCTGTAATGTGCTGGCAGTAGCGCCACGCAAAGTAATCATGATAAGTGGCAATTCGAAAACAAAACAATTACTTGAAAAAAATAATGTAGAAGTATATACCTATGATGGTACTGAGATTTCCATAAAAGGAGCAGGTGGCCCAACCTGTTTAACTCGCCCATTTCTGAGATTAAGTCAATGAATTACTACAATCAGTTCAAAGCTAATACACAGTTAAAACTTTCACCATTTTTTGAGCGTACATCAAAATTGAATGAGTCTCAAGAATGGCGCAGATGGTCTGGATATTTATCAGCTACAAATTATGAGCTTACACATGAGAACGAATATTTTGCGATCCGAACAAAAGCTGCACTACTAGATATTTCTCCTCTGAAAAAATATTTAGTTGAAGGTCCAGACGCTTTAAACCTTTTAGATAGATTAGTTACGAGAAATATAAAAATATGCAAGGTTGGTCAGGTAATGTATACCCCCTGGTGCGATGAAAACGGAAAAGTCATAGATGATGGAACCGTTCAGAGACTATCAGAAAA
>CAJWQR010000085.1 GCA_913045195.1 uncultured Legionellales bacterium
GGAGAAGTTTTGCAGTAGTTACATAAACTGGGTGAGCAATAAAAAACACATATGCTATAGCAAATGAGATGCTTGATAAAGTTATCGTAATAATTAATTTTATGCGCTTTTTGAGAATATAAAGAAATAGCATTAATTAATTACTTTGTCTATTGATAATATAAATGATAGTAGTTAATGAAGCAGCAATTGAAGCAGCATCTTTGAAGAATGCAGTAACATCAAATGGGATACTTTCCCTTTCTTTATGTATAATAATTAAAGAACCCTCTTTGATGCGAGGTGACCAAATAGAGTTCTTTACCTTTACATCTCCATTTGGATGTATAATTGTTATGTATTTTTTTCTAGCGTCTAAGGTAAAACCCCCAGCAGCCTCAACATAACTTTTTAAACCTCTACGTTTACGATATTGGACATATCCTGGATTATATACTTCACCAATAACTTCAACCACTCCTGGATATCCTGGGACATGGATGCTATCACCATCAATTAATGAAAAATTAAAATTATCTAAAGCAACTTGTATAGTATCTCTAAAAAGCTGAATTCCATCTTTAAATGCTCTATCAGTATAACCCCCAGACCGATCAAGTAAATTTTGAAGACTCTCCCTAGGCTTAGAAAGAGTATAAAAACCAGGAACACTAACTTCACCTGTAATTTCGACCTGCTTTGGCAATGTAAAATTTTTGTTCTTTCGAACAAAAACAATGTCCCAGTTATGCAATTCAATATTTTGTGTTTGATTGCCTTGCTTTAACTCTTCAAGATTAATTGGAATAACTTTTGGATAATTAGATTTAAAATCTCGACGAATTACATCAGCCCTAGGTGCATAAATAGTTTTATAAAATGTCTTATGAAACAACCCGCCAGATAATTTCATTAAATCCAAAATATTCATTCCTTCTTCAAAACCATAAACTCCAGGATTTTTTACCTGCCCAAAAATATGCACATTCTTAATAAAATTAGGCAAAATAAATACCATAATCTTATTTACATTTGTAGAGGGCAGCTCATTAGTATCATTATATGAAACATACTTAAATTGAATATCATTCCCATCTTTTACCAAATTATTATTCTTATAAGAAACGAGAATTTCATTATTCGCATTACTTCTTAATCCAGCCGCATAATTAACTAAATCTGAAATATTATCATTTTCATTTGCTTCATAGATTCCTGGCCGTTTAATAGCTCCCACAATCTCAACACGTGATAATCTAGGCGGGATGAAAACAACATCATTATCTTGTAATCTTATTTTTGAATTAGCTGATTTACCCGAAAGTAAGAATTTATAAAAATCAACTATATGGGCATCTTCACCTGATCTTATAATTTGAATACTTCTTAGGCTCCCTGTTGTATCAATCCCTCCAACTTGAATTAATCCTGTTAGAGCAGTTGAGAAAGGATGAACAGGATAAACCCCAGGGGAATTCACTTCACCAATAAAAGTAACATTAATAGACTTTAATTGACCTAAAGAGATATCCATAAAAGTACTTGGGCGAGCACCTTTCAATGTTTCGTATACTTTTTGATATTGCTTAACCAAATATTTCTCCGCCTCTTCTATAGTCTTTCCAGTAAGACTTAATTGTCCGACACGCTCAATATAAACTAACCCATCACGTCCTATTGTATAACTCTCTCTTAGTTGAGTTTCTCCCCATAAAGAAATAATAATTTCATCACCAGGGCCTAATAGGTAGGATGGCGGAATAGGTAAATTATTCCAAATTAATATAGAATCTTTAGCGGTAAAGAAATCATAACCAAAAAACTTTAACCTTACATCTTCATCAACATCTTTGTCTAAATAAATTTGTTCATCTTCAGGTAAATCTCCATCAACTTGATCTAAATCAAGATCTTCTTCTTCATTCAAACTACCCCGCTGATTTATTATATCTTTATATTCTTTTTTTAGGCGATTAATGTCAGAAATAGATTGGCTAAAAATAAAATTAAATAAAAAGCCCTGAATAATTATAAGATAAGTTAGTTTCTTCATAATACTATTAGGATGATCCACACATGAATCTGCAAAAAATAATAATTAAATTAAACTGCT
>CAJWQR010000086.1 GCA_913045195.1 uncultured Legionellales bacterium
CGTATAGAAATACTGGATGCTCATTTGAATGGACTTGCCATTGATAATTTTCAACAAGCACTTGAATCATCTGAGATAGTTAATGGTGGTTTTTTTGATGGAGTTCCTACCTTAATCAAAGACAATATGCCTTTAGCCACTTTCCCTACCCGACATGGTTCTGAAGCAATTGTCGAACCTATCATAGCTGATGAACATGACGCTTATATGAAGCAGTTCCTGTCTTTAGGATTTAACTGGATGGGTAAAACCCGTTTATCAGAATTTGGACTTAATGCTACTACAGAGCCTCCAAATGGAAACCCTGTTCTCAATCCTTGGCATACTGAGTATTCTAGCGGAGCATCTTCAAGTGGTTCTGCCGCTTTGGTTGCATCGGGAGCTGTTCCCATTGCCCATGGAAATGATGGTGGGGGATCCATACGAATTCCTGCTTCATGCTGTGGATTAGTGGGCCTAAAGCCGAATAGGGGAAGACATATTTTATCTGATGTAGCTAAATCTTTACCAGTGAAAGTTTTGAGTGATGGAGTGTTAACACGATCCGTTAGAGATACAGCTGTTTTTCATGCAGAAATGGAGAAGGTCTATAAAAACTCTAAACTTCCTGAAATAGGATTGGTAGATTCACCTAGCAAGAAACGTCTCCGTGTAGGTTTGCAATTAGATTCAATTAATAATTATAAAACGACGTCTGAAGTAAGGGAACTAATTATCAAAATGGCTTCTCTTTTAGAAGAGTTAGGACATAAAGTAGATGAAATAAAAATACCCATACAAACCAGTTTTATTGATGATTTTATTTTATATTGGTCTTTTTTGGCTTTTACAATACCTACTTTTGGGAAACAAAAAGTTTACAGGAAATTAGATGAACAGAAACTAGAACCATTCACCAAAGGGCTTAGTAAATATTTTAAACAAAATATTTTCAAATTGCCAATGAGTCTTTTACGATTACGCCAAATCTACAAAAGCTATAATAAGATATTTGATCATTGTGATGTACTTCTTACTCCCGTTTTAGCACAACCCCCATCACCATTAGGATATATCAGCCCCAATATCCCTTTTGATGAACTGATTGACCGCTTAATGCGTTACGCTTCTTTTACTCCACTTGCAAATGTCAGTGGTGCTCCTGCAATATCCATCCCTGCAGGTTTATCAAAACAGAGGCTGCCTATTGGCGCTCATTTCTTTGGGAAACAGGGAGATGAAAAGACCTTGTTGGAATTAGCTATTGAAATTGAAGAGGCACAACCATGGCCAAAAATTATGAAATAATAGATAAAATGCGTTAAAATCAATCTGAATCATAATAATATTTGTATAGAAAGCAATTATAGAAGAGTGGGAGAAAGTTAAATAAAGCCCTGTATTTGTAGGGCTTTTTTATTTATCGGCTAACCATATTAAGTTTACATATCTAATCAAGGACTAATAAATGGATGAATTTCATAAAAAGTGGGTGAAAATGATTGATGAGTATGTAATTACTTTTATCAATAAACAGGTTTTCAAATTTCTTCGGTCAAAAGAAGGTATGTGTATTATTATTGGTCTACTAATACTGTTAATTCTCTGGTAACCCTCCTATGATTCGCAGACTAATTATATTATTACTTATTGTTGGGTGTGATGAATTAGTGATGGGTGTCACGTCGAGATATCGACGAGGATTACTGTGATAGTTGTCACGTAGTGATATCGACAAGCGATATAACTTAGGGTAGTTATTAAAACAACTCTCGGGCATTGGATAAAGGTTTGGCTCCTCCTAAACCTACTATCTCTTGCCCGTTTCCTTTTTTGTAATATTATTCCTCCTCATTAATTATAGATTAAAGCCCTGCATTTGTGGGGCTTTTTTTGTACTTCTTATGTAAGAGGGTTTTTTTATGCGCCTATTATTAAGTGGAAAAACTATAATATATATTACGAAAACCCTAAATTCTACCTTTCATTTGTAAGGGATATCTTACAAAATTAATTATTTTCTCATGATGGTACTTTA